>NZ_JBIVHR010000010.1:0-95484 GCF_044749305.1 Pseudomonas sp. NPDC089534
AGGGAAAGCGATGAGCGGGCCACCCCGATGCATTGCGCCCGCCCATCGCATCGGAGTCCGCCGACATGGCAGAAAGCACCCAGCACAAGCTCGACCGGGTTCGCCCGCCCCGAGTGCAAATCACCTACGACGTCGAAATCGGCAACGCCATCGAGAAGAAGGAATTGCCGCTGGTGGTCGGGATCCTCGCCGACCTGTCCGGCAAGCCCCTTGAGCCGTTGCCGAAACTGACCGAACGGCGCTTCACCGAAATCGACCGCGACAACTTCAACGAAGTGCTCGCCTCCATCGCTCCCCGCGCCACGATCCAGGTCAACAACACGCTGACCGGCGACGAGAGCAAGCTGAACATCGAACTGAACTTCAAGCACATCGACGACTTCGACCCGGTCAAGGTGGTGGAGCAAGTCACCCCGCTGCGCCGTCTGTTCGAAGCCCGTCAGCGCTTGCGCGACCTGTTGACCAAGCTCGACGGCAACGACGACCTGGACAAGCTGCTGCGCGATGTCATCGCCAACACCGAAGGCTTGCAGGAAATCAAGTCGGCCCGCCCGGACACCGCTGTCCCGGCCGCCGACGCCGAAGCGCCGGCCGAACCGCAAGCCTGACCGTCCACTTGAATCCAGGGAGAATCCACCATGCCCGCCACCGCCCAGAACGAAGCCAGCGAAGGCACGACCCAGACCTTGTCACTGCTGGACAAGATCATTGCCGAGGGCCGTATGGCCCACGACGACAGTCAGCAGGACTACGCCCGCGACATGCTCGCGGAGTTCGCCACCCAGGTGCTTGACGAAGGCATGGCCATCGACAAGGACACCGTGGCCATGATCAACGACCGCATCAGCCAGATCGACGAGCTGATCAGCGCCCAGCTCAACGAAGTGCTGCACCACCCGGACCTGCAGAAGCTTGAGGCGTCGTGGCGCGGCCTGCACATGCTGGTGCAGAACACCGAGACCAGCACCCGGCTGAAGCTGCGCCTGCTCAACGTCACCCAGAAAGAGCTGCAGAACGATCTGGAGAAAGCCGTCGAGTTCGACCAGAGCGCGCTGTTCAAGAAGATCTACGAAGAGGAATACGGCACCTTCGGCGGCCACCCCTTCAGCCTGCTGGTGGGCGACTACACCTTCGGCCGGCATCCGCAGGACATCGGCCTGCTGGAGAAGCTCTCGAACGTCGCCGCCGCTGCCCACGCGCCGTTCATCGCCGCCGCCAGCCCACGGCTGTTCGACATGAACAGCTTCACCGAACTGGCGGTGCCCCGTGACCTGTCGAAAGTCTTCGAGAGCCAGGAGCTGATCAAGTGGCGCTCGTTCCGCGACAGCGAAGACTCGCGCTACGTGTCGCTGGTGCTGCCGCACTTCCTGCTGCGCCTGCCCTACGGCCCGGACACTTCGCCGGTGGAAGGCATCAACTACGTCGAGGACGTCAACGGCACCGACCACAGCAAATACCTGTGGGGCAACGCCGCCTGGGCGCTGTCGCAGCGCATCACCGAAGCCTTCGCCAAGTACGGCTGGTGCGCGGCGATCCGCGGGGCCGAGGGCGGCGGCGCGGTCGAAGGCCTGCCGGCGCACACCTTCCGCACCAGCTCCGGCGACCTGTCGCTCAAGTGCCCGACCGAGGTGGCCATCACCGACCGCCGCGAAAAAGAGCTCAACGACCTCGGCTTCATCGCCCTGTGCCACAAGAAGAACAGCGACATCGCGGTGTTCTTCGGCGGCCAGACCACCAACAAGTCCAAGGTCTACAACACCAACGAGGCCAACGCCAACGCGCGGATCTCGGCGATGCTGCCGTACGTGCTCGCCGCGTCGCGGTTCGCCCATTACCTGAAGGTGATCATGCGCGACAAGGTCGGCAGCTTCATGACCCGCGACAACGTGCAGAGCTACCTCAACAACTGGATCGCCGACTACGTGCTGATCAACGACAACGCGCCCCAGGAGATCAAGGCGCAGTACCCGTTGCGCGAAGCGCGGGTGGACGTCACCGAAGTCGCCGGCAAGCCCGGCGCCTATCGGGCCACGGTGTTCCTGCGGCCGCACTTCCAGCTGGAGGAGCTGACCGCGTCGATCCGCCTGGTCGCGACCCTGCCGCCGCCGGTGGCCGCGTAAGCCGCACCCGGCAAGCGAATGAAAAGACCTGTGGCGAGGGAGCTTGCTCCCGCTGGGCTGCACAGCAGCCCCGCTCTTTTTGAAGCGAGGGCCGCTGCGCGGCCCAGCGCGAGCAAGCTCGCTCGCCACACAGCAAGCCATGTGCCCCATATGAATTTCTTCAGGAGTTCCAAGCGATGGATGCAATCATTCTCGACCTCGGCGGCGACATCAAAGGCGACAGCCTGCTCGAGGGCTACGCGGACAAGATCGAAGTCATGTCCTACAGCCACAACGTGGCGATGCAAGTGACCAACGACGTCAGCAACTCGGAGCGGACCAGCGGCAAGCCCCACGTCGGCGAGTTCACCCTGACCAAGTTCGTCGACACCTCCACCCCGTCCCTCAACGAATACTGCTGCGCCGGCAAGCCGATCCCGGAGGCCAAGATCACCATCGGCCGCAACGCCGCCGAAGGCAGCGGCCAACTGCTGCCCTTCATCATCTACACCCTGACCAACGTGGTGATCTCCAACGTCAGCGTCAGCGGCGGCACCGGCGGCAAACCGGTCGAGACCCTGTCCCTGAACTTCACCAAGATCAAATGGGAGCTCACCGCGCAGAAGGACGACGGCACCAAGGAAGGCACCGCCGCTTCGACCTGGGACATGGCCGCGAACAAGCTGGTCAGTTAAGCGGACGCCCCGGCCATGGCAGACACCGGCATCCTTGCGCCGCTGTTCGAGCGTCTCGCGTCCGGCGAGAACGACGGCGCGCCGGTGTTCGACCGCCAGGCGCTGCTCGACTCGGTGCACACCGAGCTGTCGCGCCTGTTCAACACCCGCCGGGGCCCGAAGACCCTGACCCGCCCACCCAGCGTCATCGACTACGGCATCGCGGACTGGAGCGCCCTGCAACAGCAGCGCAGCGATGACCGCCGGCGCCTTTCGCGGGACATCCGCGAAGCCATCGACCACTTCGAACCGCGCCTGCGCCTGGGCGAGGTTCAGGTCAATCCCCTGCCCGAACATCCCCAGCGGCTGAGCATCCGCCTGCTCGGCGAACTGCGCAGCGGCCAGCGGCACTGGCCGGTGGCGTTCGTCATCGAACCCGGCGACGAAGGGCTGGAGGTGCGCCATGAGCGACTCGATTGACCCGCAACTGCTCGACTACTACCAACGGGAGCTGACCTGGCTGCGCCACGCCGGCAGCCAGTTCGCCGAACGCTACCCGAAGGTCGCCCGGCGCCTGGAACTGTCGCCGGGCGAATGTCCCGACCCCCATGTGGAACGACTGCTGGAGGGCTTCGCCCTGCTCGCCGCCCGCCTGCAACGCCGGCTGGACGACGACTACGCCGAGTTCAGCGATGCCTTGCTGGAGCAGCTCTACCCGCTGGCCATGCGGCCGATGCCGTCCTGCGCCATCGTGCAGTTCGAACCCGACCCGAGCAAAGGCAAGCTCGACGGCGGCTACCCGCTGCCCAGGGACACGCCGCTGTTCGTCACCACCGACAAGGGCGACAGCATCCACTTTCGCACCAGCGCGGCGGTGCGCCTGTGGCCGCTCAAGGTCAGCGAAGCGTTGCTGCTGGGCAGCGACGAAGCGCAGGCCCTGACCGGCGTCGCCAGCGCCCGTTCGGCCCTGCGCCTGAGCCTGCAATGCCTGGGCGAAAGCCAGTGGCGCGAGCTGGGCATCGAGACGCTGCGCATTCACCTGACCGCCTCGCCGGTGATCAACGCCAGCCTGTGCGACCTGCTCGGCGCCCATGCCGTGCAGGTGCTGGCCGGCCCGCCGGGCAGCGTGCCCGCGGCGCTCAAGGGGCTGCCGCAGGTGGTCGGCTTCGCCGATGACGAAGCCCTGCTGCCGGACGAGGACGGCGTGCATCCGGGCATGCGCCTGCTCGCCGAATACTTCGCGTTCCCGGACAAATTCCACTTCTTCGACCTGCCGCTGGCCGGCGCCGCCAGCGACAGCCAGACCCTGTTCCTGTACATCGTGTTCGACCGGGCCCCGGCCAGTCGCCTGTCGTTGCAGGCCAGCGACATCGCCCTGGGCTGCGCGCCGGTGATCAACCTGTTCCCGCGCACGTCCGAGCCACTGCGCCCGGACGGCACCCGCAGCGAATACCGCCTGATCGCCGACAGCCACCGGGAAAACAGCGTGGAGATCCACAGCATCCGCGCCATGCGCGCCAGTTCCGGCGCCGGCGTGCAGCGGGTGCCGGCCTATTACGGCAGCCAGCACGCCGGCGGCGATCAGCAGCGTTACTGGCATGCGCGGCGGGTCAGCGGCATGACGCCCAACCGGCTCGGCAGCGACCTGCTGGTGAGCGTCGTCGACACCCGTTTCGAACCGTCGACCGACCTGCCCGACTACAGCCTCACGGCGGAGCTGCTGTGCACCAACCGCCACCTGGCCCAGAGCCTGCCGGCCGGCACGCCGCTGGGCTTCGAGCGGCCGGGGCCGGTGGCCTGGGCGCGCCTGCGCAACCCGCCGAGCCCGCAGAGCCTGCCGCGGCTGGACGGCGCGTCGCGCTGGCGCCTGGTGTCGCAACTGACCCTCAATCACCTGTCGCTGGTCGAGGGCCCGCAGGCGCTCGATGCGCTCAAGGAAATCCTCCATCTGCACAACCTGCGCGACGAAGCCAGCGCACTGCGCCAGATCGAAGGCTTGGCGCACCTGGCCTGCGAACGGGTGATCGGCCACGTCGGCGCCGATGCCTGGCGCGGCTGGCGCAACGGTCTTGAGGTGCAGCTGCAGCTCGACCCGCACCATTTCGTCGGCAGCAGCGCCGTGCTGTTTTCCGCCGTGCTGGCGCAGTTCTTCTCGCTCTACGCGACCGCCAACCGTTTCGTGCGCACGGTGCTGATGCAGGCCGACAGGGAGGTCAAGGCATGGCAACCCCAAGCCGGCATGCCCCTGTCGCTCTGAGCCTGGGCCAGCGCTTGCGCCGCGATCCGCAGGCGTTCGATTGGCTGCAGGCGCTGTTGCTGCTCGAGCGCGAACAGCCCCAGGCCGAATCCCTGGGCAGCGGCACCGCGCCCCAGGCCGAAGCCGTGAAGCTGCGCGGGCCGCTGACCCCGACCTTCCCCACCAGCCAGATCGAGCGCCTGCGCGAAGAGCCGGGCCAGCCGCTGACGCTGGAGACACCGGTGTTCGGCCTCGGCGGCCCCGACGGCCCCCTGCCCTACGCCTATCAGGAATGGCTGCAGCAGCGGGCCCGGGCCAAGGATCACGCACCCGCCGAATTCCTCGACCTGTTCCAGCACCGCTTGCTGAGCCTGCTGTACAAGGTGATGCGCAAGCACCGGATCGCCCTCGGCTTCACCACGCCCGGCGCCTCGCCGGTGCAGGCGCAACTGCGGGCGTTGACCGGGCTGCTGCCCAAGTCCTTGCAGGAACGCCAGGCCGTGCCCGACTGCGCGGTGCTGGCCTGCACGGCCCTGTACGCCGACGGCCGCCGCTCGCTGGCCGGGTTCGCCGCCATTGTGCGGGAGCAGTTCGAAGTGCCCGTCGAGCTCAATGCCTACGAAGGCGCCTGGCGCGAAATCCCGCCCGCCAGCCGCAGCGTCATGAAGGCCGGCGGACGCAACCTGCAGCTCGGCCGCACCGCCGTGGCCGGCACCCGCGTGTGGGACGAGCACGCCGGCATCCGCCTGACCCTCGGCCCGTTGCCCCAGGCTGCGGCCGCGCGCTTCCTGCCGGACGGCGAAGCGCACCCGGCGCTGGCCAGCCTCGCCGCGCTGTACTTCGGCCCGGACCTGGACGTCACCCTGGTGCTGCTGGTGCGCGGCGCCGGCCCGCTGAAGCTCGGGCGCCAGGCCCCGGCGCTGCTGAGCTGGAACGGCGGCCTGCAACGGCAGGCCAGCCTGGCGGTGCAGCGGATCGAAACCCGTCTTCGCCAGCTGGAGATCACCTGAGATGGAACTGGCCAGCCTGATCGGACGCCTCAACCCGGACAACCGCCGCGCCCTCGAGCGGGCCGCCCAGCGCTGCCTGCAACGGGGCCACCACTTCGTCGAGATCGAACACCTGCTGCTGGAACTGCTCGACATCGAGGGCGGCGACCTGGCGTTCCTGCTGCCGCGCTTCGGCCTGGAGCGGGATGCCCTGACGGCGGAAATCAACAAGGCGCTGGACCTGTTCAAATCCGGCAGCACCCGCACCCCGGCCCTGTCGAACCACACCCTCGGCCTGCTGGAGGACGCCGTGGTGCAGGCCAGCGTGCTGGGGATCGACAGCATCCGCTCAGGCCTGTTGCTGCTGGCGCTGATCGACCGCGACGAGCGCCGCAGCCTGCTGCTCAACAGCGCCTCGTCCTTGCTGCGCATCCCCAAGGAAGCCTTGCGGGCGAACCTGCTGGAGTGGACGGAGAGTTCCCGCGAGCACGTCGGCCCGCGCGCCGTCCCGAACGCCGGCCCGGCCCCCCGGCAGGATACGGTGCTCGACCTGTACACCCAGGACCTGACCGCCGACGCCCGCGCCGGACGCATCGACCCGATCGTCGGCCGCGACGGCGAGATCCGCCAGTGCATCGACATCCTCCTGCGGCGCCGGCAGAACAACCCGATCCTGGTGGGCGCGCCGGGCGTGGGCAAGACCGCCGTGGTCGAAGGCCTGGCCCTGCGCATCGCCGCCGCAGACGTGCCGCCGTCCTTGCAGGAGGTCAGCCTGCGGGTGCTCGACCTCGGCCTGCTGCAGGCCGGGGCCGGGGTCAAGGGCGAGTTCGAGCAACGGCTCAAGGGCGTGATCGACGCGGTGCGCAGCGCCGACAAGCCGATCATCCTGTTCATCGACGAAGCCCACACCCTGATCGGCGCCGGCGGCTCCGAAGGCGGCAGCGATGCCGCCAACCTGCTGAAGCCAGCGCTGGCCCGGGGCGAACTGCGCACCCTCGCCGCCACCACCTGGATGGAATACAAGAAATACTTCGAGAAGGATCCGGCCCTCGCCCGCCGCTTCCAACTGGTGCAGGTGGAGGAGCCGGACGAGACCACCGCCGTGGAGATGCTCCGGGGCGTGGCCGCCAAGCTGGAGCAGCACCACGGCGTGCAGGTGCTCGACGCGGCGATCCACGAGGCGGTGAAACTGTCGCACCGCTACATCTCCGGCCGCCAGTTGCCCGACAAGGCCATCAGCGTGCTCGACACCGCGTGCGCCCGGGTCGCCCTCGGCCAGCACGACGTGCCGCCGCCGCTGGAGAGCCTGCGCCACCGCCAGCAAAGCCTCAGGGAAGAACTCGAACGCCTGCGCCGGGAGCAGGCCACGGGGCTGGACCACCGTGAACGCATCACCGGGCTTGAGAGCGAATCGACCGCCAACGTCCAGGCGATCCGCGAACTGGAGACCCGCTGGAGCGAAGAGCGCGTGGCCGTGCGCGAACTGCTCGACACCCGCCGAGAACTGCTCGACCTGAGCGAACGCGCCGACAGCGACAAACCCGACGAAGCCACCGACAGCCGCATCGACCACTTGGCCGCCGAACTGCTGCGCCTGGAGGCCGGGCTGGACGCGATCCGCCAGGACGATCCGCTGGTGCCCGAACAGGTCGACGGCAAGACCGTCGCCGCCGTCATCGCCGGCTGGACCGGCATCCCCGTCGGCAAGATGCTCGCCGACGAGGCCCACGCCGTGCGCACCCTCGGCCAGCGCATGGGCCAGCGGGTGATGGGCCAAAGCACGGCGCTCGGCACCATCGCCCAGCGTCTGCAGGCCTACCGCGCCGGGCTGACCGATCCGCAGAAACCGGTGGGCGTGTTCCTGCTGGTCGGCCCCACCGGCGTCGGCAAGACCGAAACCGCCTATGCGCTGGCCGACGCCCTGTACGGCGGCGAGCGCAATCTGATCAGCATCAACCTTTCGGAGTATCAGGAAGCCCACACCGTCAGCCAGCTCAAGGGCGCCCCGCCCGGCTACGTCGGCTACGGCAGCGGCGGCGTGCTCACCGAGGCCGTGCGGCGCAAGCCCTATTCGGTGGTGCTGCTGGATGAGATCGAGAAGGCCCACCCGGATGTGCTGGAGGCGTTCTACAACGTGTTCGACAAGGGCCTGATGGAAGACGGCACCGGGCTGGTGGTGGACTTCAAGAACACCGTGATGCTCGCCACCAGCAACGTCGGCGCAGAACTGCTGCTCGACACGCCCGCCGCGCAGATCGGCGGCGAGGCGTTCAACGAAGCGCTGCACAAGATCCTGCTGCAAGCCTTCCGCCCGGCGTTCCTGGCGCGCATGACGGTGGTCGCCTACCGGCCGCTGGACGAGGCGACGCTGGAAGGCATCGTGCTGGCCAAGCTTGAGAAACTGCGCGGGCGCTACAAGGCCGCGACCGGCAAGCCGTTCGAGTTCGACGCGGGCATCGTCAAAGCGGTGCTCGCCAAGTGCAGCGCGGCGGGTGCGCGGGATGTCGAGAATGTGCTGATGACGCAGGTGACGGGAAAGCTGGCGGAGTGGGCGCTGGAATAGAGCAACGTTTCAGTGCTGTGCATGACGCAAGGCACGATCTGTCTGAGGGAGTTTGAAGGCATGCGCAAAATTCACGTTGGCATGTGGTGCTGCGACACCATGACCAACCAGAACCTCTCCATCCAGTCGCGCATCAAGATGCTCGAGGATGAACTGCACATCTTCCGCAGCCACTGTCAAAAGCTGGACTCGGCTGCCGAAAAAAAACAGCGGGGACTGCCCGCCAAAAGAAAGATCAAGCGCATTTTCCTGGCCCCTGAAAATCTGTTCTGCCGCCAACTGAACAGCGCGCGACCGCCGACTTACGACGACGTGCGTCAATTGAGCGAAGGGGAACGAGACATGATCTTGCGCGAGCTCAGGCAATTGAGTCGTGAGCATCCGGAAACGCTGCTGATACCCGGCTCCATTTCCTGGAAGAAGCCGATCAACCGGCCGACCGGGACAGACAGGAAATGGTGGCATCAGGTTGCTTCACCCAACCCTTTCGCAGCGCTCTCGGAACCTAAGGCAACGCGTCTGGGAAAAAGCATCGCCAGAATCCACGACAACGCGCAAATGTTGAGCATCGGCCTGGCGGATGCATTGTCAGGAGACTATGCAGGCACGCCGGCAAAAACGAGCAACGACAAACTGAACGAACTGGCCAACGCAACGCATATCGCCAAGAACACCTGCTACGTTCTGCTCAATGGGCGCGTGATGCTCAAGTACAACAAGGTTTCGGACTTCCACGAAGTCCTGACGGGCCCTGCCACGGTCTTCGTGCCGGGCGAAATGGTCGCTCGCTTCAGGTGCGACGATCTGTTGTTCAGTCTGGATATCTGCATGGACAACGCGTACGAGAGGATTCAGGAAGAATCCAGTCCCGTCGACATTCATGTCCTCGTGTCCGCAGCCACCGAAGGTGAAATCGGGAACACCAATCTGAAGAACGGCGGCTGGTTTCTCCACTGCTCATCCCGGCATGACTATTACTGCTTCCGGCAAAACAACTGGCTTCGCAAAGGCGGGGACGACATCCGGATGCTCAGTGAGCATTTGCGGGCAAGCACCATCGATGTGATCGACAGTGACGCCGATCGCTCCCTCCTGGTAGAGCAACAGCAGGCGTTTTTGACCGCTGCCAGCTTACTGCTCCCCGGCATCTTGGCAGGTGGGGAACAAGACTAGCGCCGAACATGGACCACACAGCCGCTGGCAGACCGCAACAGATCATGTTTGCCCGTTGCACAACCGGTGAACCGATCTCTTCTTTTCATATGGACATCACAATCCGGGAGCGCTTCCCATGAAAATGGATTCCGTCATCGTCTTCGGCGACAGCCTTTCCGACATCGGAAAGAAATGGGTGACCAAAAGCGGCAGGCTCGCCAGGGCCACGAACCAGATGTACGTCAGTCCGACCGGTCGATTCAGCGACTGTCGCAACTGGACAGACTTCATGATCGAAGAGGCGACCGGATTGTCGATGATCTTCGACTCGGCGCAAAAGACTGTCGACTTCAGCAAAAACTTCACGTCGCTGAGCAAGTCCAGCCGCTTCGTAGGCCCCAACTCCTTTTACTACGCGAACTACGCAGAAGGAGGTGCCTGCGGCCATACCCCAGCCAGCAAGGGCCCTTTCCTTGGAACGTTCAAGGATCAAGTCGATGCGTTCGCCAAGGACTGCGAAGCCACCAACGAGCGATTGGGCAATATGCTGTTCATCATTTGGTTCGGCGCCAACGATCTGTACACCGCAGGATGCACAGCCACACAAATGGCGACAGTGGCGCAGGAGGTCGCTACCGTGCAACGCAATCGCCTGGCGACACTGGCGCAACGGTTCGGCACGGCGGCGGTCTTCATTTTCGTCAACCTTGCCCGTCCATTGACCTCCGTGCGCTACACCATGCGCTTGAAGAAGGTCGAAGCGAAACTTCGCGAATTGGCCGACCCCAATGTCATCGAAATGAAGGATCTGTCGGGTCGGTTCCAGGGCAGCATGGAGAAGGCCGATTCGGCCCTGGAATACGATCTTTACGTGAACCAGGGCAAGAAGAGGTCGGCAGCCTACGAGCAACTCGCCAAGCAGGTGAACGAAATCAAGGAGCTTGAGAAAGGTGTCGTCATCTACAACCGCAAGCTGGCGGAACTCGCCGCTGCCCAAAACGACTTCGTCACAGAGATCGATACTTGCCTGAGCGAAGAAGCCATTTCTCAGCTCGTCGCCAGCAACAGCCGCCTGGTGTGGGGCGCTTCGTCGAGCACGGCAACCCATGTCAGCTCTTCGAGCTATGAGCAGGCCACCGCCTCTTCAAGCACCACCACCATCGATGAAGTTCACCCCACCGACCAAGTCTACAAACTGATCTGGCTTGAGATCCGCAAGGAAATCACCAAAGCCGGCTGCACGTTCGGTGGCGGGGCCAGTGGTGCCGCTTCGTCAAGCAGCCCGACACAGCCCCAGGGTGGCGCTTCGTCAAGCGTGCCGACGCAGTCCCCGGCAACGACGCCCGCCGACATAGAGCTGGTGGCGCTTGGCATTTGACTTCACGGGAGTAGGCCATGCCGCTTCGCATCATGATGTGGAACGCCCAGCACTTCGATAACCAGGGAGACAATCCATCTGTCGCCTATCGGGAAAAACTGGCCTTTCTCAGGCATTGCCTCACACAGCGGGAGGTCGACATTCTGGCGTTGTTCGAGACGGGAAAGACCGGTGATCTCAACGAGAGGCTAGTCATCGAGCTGTCCAATTCCTTTTCACTGGTCGCAGGCTCCCTTCAAGAGGACGGCAAGAAGAAAAGCACCACGCTCGGCACCCTGGTTTTCGCTCGCAACGAACTGGCGGGCGACTTCGAGAAAGTCACGGAGTATGTGCTCTCCGGGACAGAACAGCGTTCCGCAATACTCATACGGCACATAAGAACCGGGTTTGGATTTGCGTTCTACCACGCCAACTCGTCCTACCTGGCGCCCGGCAACATTCTCGATACGGTGGGCTTCATCGTCCGGAACCTGGAAACGCTCAAGCTCAGCGCATTGAAATTTTTCGGGGGAGACCTGAACTACGATGCCAGGGAATCCTACAAGGAAATCAAAACAACATTGTTCGGCTCATCTGAGCCTGACAACCCGTACAGCAAGAGATACGCGGTCGGCAGCCATGTGTTGACCAAACTGGTTCCCGAAGGCCCCGGCTATACGCATGCCAGCATCCGGTCCGCGCACAGGATCGTTCCTCCGACAGAGGAACAGAGGGCGTTTGAACGCTCTGAGTTGAGCCAAGGCAGGAGACCCCGACTGATCATCAGATTGCGTAGGGTCTGGATCGCGACCGTAAGGACGCTGGACTATGCGTATGTCGAGGATATTGCCCAGTGGACGGCCGAGTGCAACGCCGCAGTCGACCGCCGCGCCGAAGACATAGAGAGAAACAGCGGCCCGGTTCGCATGGCGTTCGGCGCACGGATGCGCAGCGATCACTTTCCGGTGTTCTATACCCACAACGCATGAATGAGCGGACCGATGAACCGAACGGAATCACTCAGCGGCTGCGCCTGTGATTACGCTTACACGTTTAGCGATTTCGAACCGAGGAGTTCCGGATGCCCCGCTCCACCGACAGCAACACCAGCCTCTCCCTCACCGCCGCTTCGCTGTCGGCGCTGTTCCCTGAGTCGCTGTCCGGCGACGAAGCGCTCAACGCGCTGGGCTCGCAGACCCTCAACGGCCTCAACGACGGCGCCGCCCTCACCCTGGGCAGCGCCGTCGCCACCCACGTCACCACCACCCTGCACAACGATGCGCAGGTCCGGCCGTTCGACGGGCTGGTCGCCGAGATCCGCCAACTGCCGGCCGACGCCACCGCCGAGCGCTATCAACTGCTGCTGCGCCCGTGGCTGTGGTGGCTGAACCTGGCCAGCAACAACCGGGTGTTCCAGAACCTCAGCACCTCGGACATCGTCACGACGATCTTCAACGCCCACGGGTTCAGCGACTTCAAGCTCTCGCTGACCGGCAGCTACACGCCCCGCGAGTATTGCGTGCAGTACGGCGAAACCGATTTCGCCTTCGTGTCGCGCCTGCTGGAGGAGGAAGGCATTTTCTGGTTCTTCACCCACGACGACGGCAAGCACACCCTGGTGCTGGGCGACAGCAACGACGCCTTCGTGCAGATCCCCAACGGGCCGAAGGTCAAGTACCTGGGCCAGCAGTTGGGCGAGCGCGAGCTGCACGGCATCCGCACGGGCCAGGTGTGCGTGCAGGCCGTGGCCGGGGTGTACCGGGCGACCGATTACGAGTTCACCACGCCCACCACCTCGCTCTACGGCCAGGCCGAGGCCGTGGCCGGGCCGCGTTCGGTGTACGAGCACCCCGGCGGCTACAACGCCAAGGCCCGGGGCGATGCGCTGACCAAATTGCGGGTCGACGGCCTGCGCAGCGAGGAGAAGCGCTTCGTCGGCGAGAGCGACTGCCGCTGGCTGGTGCCGGGGCACTGGTTCACCCTCGACGGCCACGACGACGAAAGCCTGAACGTCGATTGGGTGGTGACGCGGGTCGTCCACGACGCCAGCCATCTCGACTACCGCAACCGCTTCGAAGCGATCCCCAAGGCCACGCCGTACCGCCCGCAGCGGCTCACGCCCAAACCGCGCATGCACCCGCAGACCGCCGTGGTGGTGGGCAAGTCCGGCGAGGAGATCTGGACCGACGAGTACGGGCGGATCAAGGTGCAGTTCCCCTGGGACCGCGACGGCAAGAACGACGAGACCAGCTCCTGCTGGGTGCGGGTGGTGCTGCCCTGGAGCGGCAAGGGGTTCGGCATGCAGTTCGTGCCGCGCATCGGCCAGGAGGTGATCGTGACCTTCATCGACGGCGATCCGGACCGGCCGCTGGTGACCGGTTGCGTGTACAACGGCGACAACGCCCTGCCCTACGCGCTGCCGGCCAACCAGACCCAGTCGGGCATCAAGACCCAATCCTCCAAGGGCGGCGGCGGTTTCAACGAGCTGCGTTTCGAGGACAAGAAAGACGCCGAGGAAGTGTTCCTGCAAGCGCAGAAAGACCTGAAGGTCAACGTGCTCAACGACACCACCGCCACCGTCGGCCACGACGAGACCCTCACGGTGCAGAACGCCCGCACCCGCACGGTGAAGGACGGCGACGAAACCGTGACCCTGGAAAAGGGCAAGCGCAGCGTGACCATCCAGACCGGCAGCGACTCGCTCGACGTGAAGGACAGCCGCACCGTGACGGTCGGCGCCGACCAGAACCACAGCACCGGCGGCAACTACACCGACAAGGTCACCGGCGACTACAGCCTGACGGTGGACGGCAACCTGACCATCAAGGTCAGCGGCACCCTCACCCTGCAGAGCGGCGGCAGTTTCACGATCAAGAGCGGCGCCGACCTGGCGGTGCAGGCGAGCACGTCGATCACCCAGAAGGCCGGCACGTCCCTGACCAATCAGGCCGGCACCTCGCTGGACAACAAGGCCGGGACTACGCTGACCAACGACGCCGGCATCAGCCTGACCAACAAGGGCGCCGCGTCGCAGACCGTGGACGGCGGCGGCATGCTGACCATCAAGGGCGGGCTGGTGCAGGTCAACTGACAGGGGAAAGCCATGGCGATCACACCGCTGGATGTGCAGCAGGACGACAGACACCTCAAGGGCCGCCTGCAGGACGGGCAGCTCGACGGCGCATTGCAGATCAAGGACGACGGCCGGGCCCAGGCGAACCTCAACTACAGCCAGGGCGAGCTGCAAGGCACGTCCCTGCTCTATCACCCCAACGGCAAGGTCTCGGCGCAGTTGCCGTTCGTGCGCGACAAGCTGCAAGGGGTCGCCAGTTTCTACGCCCCCGAAGGCTGGCTGCAGCGCAAGGCCACTTACCGGCGCGGGTTGCTGCACGGCGAGGCGTCGAACTTCTTTCCCGACGGGCAATTGGCCGAGGCCGAGTTCTACCGCGACGGCGTGCGGGAGGGGCGCTATCAGCGGTTCCATCCCAACGGCAAGCCGGCGGTTCAGGCGCGCTACCTGAACGGGCAACTGGTGGAGCCCGAACAGGCGTTCGCCGACGACGGCCGGCCGCTGGACGCCGACGGCAAACCGATCTCGCGGGTGCGCTGGTGGTTCAGGCGCTGGACGGATCCGCAGCAGGCCTGAAGGCATCCGTTGGCAGGACGGGCCTCATCGCCAGCAGGCTGGCTCTCACAAGGGACTGGCGGCTGACGGTGCTCCACTGTGGGAGCCAGCCTGCTGGCGATGGGGCCGGCACCTGCGGCGAAAGGCTTCAGGGAATGAGCATCTGCACCTGCCCCGGCATCGCGATCTTGATCACCCCCGCCCAGGTGCACATCAGCGTGCTGTTGGCGTCGATGGCCGGCATGCCGCCCAGCAGCAAGGTCGGCGCGCCGCCGGGGATCCACGGCGTGGCGGTGGCGGGAATGCACGGCATCGGCGTCAGCACCCCCAGCGCCGCCGCCGTGGCGGCGGCCACCATCGGGTTGGCCATGCTCATGCACGTGCCGAACGGCAGGATGTTGACCAAAGGAATGTGATCCATGATGTTCGCCGCCGGCATCCCGCCGGTCAGCGTGCGGTTGGCCGGCAGCACGTTGAGCGCTGACGGCGCGGCGCCGAAACTGCATTGCAGCGTGGCGCCGGCACAGACTTGCGGACAGCCCATCTCAAAGCTCCTTGCCCAAAGCCGCAGACCCGCTAAACCTTAGCCTGCCGCGCCGCCGGATGCACATTCCCGAGGGTGATTATCCGCCAACACGCTAACCTATAAGACCGGCGCGCCCTTGTGACCCGTCCGGCACGCCATTAGATTAGCCAATGATGTCTGGCCTCCAAAATAAGCAGAAGGGATAAGCATGGCGCTTACTGACCAGTCCACCCGCATCCGCTCCGGCGAAGAACTCGACGCCGGCCTGATCGACCCGTACCTCAAGGCGCACATTCCGGGCCTGACCGGCACTCCGCGGATCAGTCAGTTCCCCGGCGGCGCATCGAACCTGACTTACCTTCTGGAGTACCCGGAGCAGGAATTCGTCCTGCGCCGTCCGCCGTTCGGCCACAAGGCCAAGTCCGCCCACGACATGGGCCGCGAATTCCGCATCCTCAACCAGCTGCGCGACGGTTTCCCGTACTGCCCCAAGGCCTATGTGCACTGCACCGACGAATCGGTGATGGGCGCCGAGTTCTACGTGATGGAACGGGTCAAGGGCATCATCCTGCGCTCCGACCTGCCGCCGGAGCTGGGCCTGGATGCGCAGAAGACCGAAGCCCTGTGCAAGAGCTTCATCGACAAGTTCGTCGAGCTGCACCGGGTCGACTACAAGGCCTGCGGCCTGGCCGACCTGGGCAAGCCGGAAGGCTACGTCGCCCGCCAGATCAAGGGCTGGAGCGAGCGCTACGAAAAGGCCCTGACCCCGGACGCGCCGCACTGGGAAGCGGTCAAGGCCTGGCTCAACGACAAGATGCCGGCCGACCATCCGACCTCCAGCATCGTCCACAACGACTACCGCTTCGACAACGTGATCCTCGACCCGGACAACCCGATGCAGATCATCGGCGTGCTGGACTGGGAGCTGACCACCCTGGGCGATCCGCTGATGGACCTGGGCAACACCCTCGCCTACTGGATCCAGGCCGACGACCCGGCGCCGGTGCAACTGATGCGCCGCCAGCCGAGCCACGCGCCGGGCATGCTGACCCGCCGCGAATTCGTCGACTACTACGCCGAACGCGCCGGGATCACGATCGACAACTTCGACTTCTACTACACCTACGGCCTGTTCCGCCTGGCCGGCATCGTGCAGCAGATCTACTACCGCTTCTACCACGGCCAGACCCAGGACAAACGCTTCGCGCAGTTCATTCACATGAACAAGCTGCTGGAGCAGATGAGCCTGCAGGTCATTTCGAAATCCAGCCTCTGAGCTCAACGCCCGAGCCCCATTGCCCAAGGAAAACCCATGTCCAAGACTCAGTTGTTCGACCTCGACGGCAAGATCGCTTTCGTCTCCGGCGCCAGCCGCGGCATCGGTGAAGCCATCGCCAAACTGCTGGCCCAGCAAGGCGCCCATGTGATCGTGTCGAGCCGCAAGCTCGAAGGCTGCCAACATGTCGCCGACGCGATCATCGCCGCCGGCGGCAAGGCCACCGCCATCGCCTGCCACATCGGCGAGATGGAGCAGATCAGCCAGGTCTTCGCCGGGATCAAGGAACAGTTCGGGCGCCTGGACATCCTGGTCAACAACGCCGCGACCAACCCGCAGTTCTGCAACGTGCTGGACACCGACCTCGGCGCCTTCCAGAAGACCGTGGACGTGAACATCCGCGGCTACTTCTTCATGTCCGTGGAGGCCGGCAAGCTGATGCGCGAGAACGGCGGCGGCAGCATCATCAACGTCGCCTCGATCAACGGCGTTTCGCCGGGCATCTTCCAGGGCATCTACTCGGTGACCAAGGCCGCCGTGATCAACATGACCAAGGTGTTCGCCAAGGAATGCGCGCAGTTCGGCATCCGCTGCAACGCCCTGCTGCCGGGCCTGACCGACACCAAGTTCGCCTCGGCGCTGGTCAAGAACGACGCCATCCTGAAGACCGCCCTGGCGCAGATCCCGCTCAAGCGCGTGGCCGACCCGAGCGAAATGGCCGGCGCCGTGCTGTACCTGGCCAGCGACGCGTCGAGCTACACCACCGGCGTCTCGCTGAATGTGGACGGCGGGTTCCTGTCCTGATCCCTGCACACCACCAAAAACTGCAGGAGCTTGCCTGCAAGCGATGAGGCCAGTTCAGCCAACCTCTCTGTTGCCTGACCCACCGCCATCGCCAGCAGGCTGGCTCCCACAGGTATCCCGGGTGTCCGCAGAATTCATGCACACCACCAAATACTGTGGGAGCCAGCCTGCTGGCGATGAGGCCCGCACTGCCAACCTCTCGATTGCCTGACCCACCGCCATCGCTGGCAAGCCAGCTCCCACAGGTCTCCCGGGTGTTCCCAAGAATCATGCTCACCAACAAAAACTGTGGGAGCTGGCTTGCTGGCGATGAGGCCGGCACCGCCGACATCTCTGGTGGCTGACCCACCGCCATCGCCAGCAGGCTGGCTCCCACAGGTATCCCGGGTGTTCGCAAGATTCATGCACACCACCAAATACTGTGGGAGCCAGCCTGCTGGCGATGAGGCCGGCACCGCCGACATCTCTGGTGGCTGATCCACCGCTATCGCCAGCAGGCTGGCTCCCACAGGGATCCCAGGTGTTCGCAAGATTCATGCACACCACCACAAACTGTGGGAGCTGGCTTGCCAGCGATGAGGCCGGCACTGCCGACATCTCTGGTGCCTGACCCACCGCCATCGCCAGCAGGCTGGCTCCCACAGGTATCCCAAGTGTTTGCAGAATCCAGGTACACCACAAAACCTGTGGGAGCTTGCCTGCAAGCGATGAGGCCGGCACTGCCGGCATCTCCGGTGCCTGACCCACCGCCATCGCCAGCAGGCTGGCTCCCACAGGTATCCCAGGTGTTTGCAGAATCCAGGCACACCCCAAAACCTGTGGGAGCTGCGGTGCGACGATTCGACTTGCCAGCGATGAGGCCGGCACTGCCGACATCTCCGGTGCCTGACCCACCGCCATCGCGGGCAAACCCGCTCCCACAGGTCTGGCTCCCACTGCAGCGGGTTTGTATCTCAGTGTGTACAGACGCCATCGGGATACATCCCCCGGCATCTGACGGCGCAACCGGAAACAGCCCGGATACGTCCCTGCGCTTTACTGGATCCCAAGCCTGAAGGGTTCAGCCGGAACCCCTCGCCCATCCAATGCCAAGGAGAGTTCCCATGAAGCCAGCCCTGCACGCCACCTCTTCCGCCACCAGCCGCCGTCTGCTGGGCCTGTCGGTGCTTGCCGCCGCGCTGATGCAGTTCGGCGCGTTCGGCGTGGCCCAGGCCGCCACCCAGGAAGCGGCCAAGCCCGTCGCCGCCAGCGTGAAGGCCGACCTGCCGTTCGGCCCGCTCAAGCACGTCAAGGCCGGCCTGCTGGACGTGGCCTACGCCGAAACCGGCCCGGCCGACGGCCCGGTGGTGATCCTGCTGCACGGCTGGCCCTACGACATCCACAGCTACGACGACGTGGCGCCGCTGTTGGCGGCCAAGGGTTACCGCGTGCTGATGCCTTACGCCCGCGGCTACGGCGACACCCGCTTCCTGTCCGAACAGACCCCGCGCAACGGCCAGCCGGCCGCCCTGGCCAGCGACGTCATCGACTTCATGGACGCCCTGAAGATCAAGCAGGCCGTGCTCGGCGGCTACGACTGGGGCGCGCGTTCGGCGGACATCGTCTCGGCGCTGTGGCCGGAGCGTGTCAAGGCGCTGGTGTCGGTCAGCGGCTACCTGATCGGCAACCAGGCCGCCGGCAAGAACCCGCTGCCGCCCAAGGCCGAGCTGCAATGGTGGTATCAGTTCTACTTCGCCACCGACCGCGGCGCCGCCGGCTACGCGAAGAACACCCACGACTTCGCCAAGCTGATCTGGCAGACCGCCTCGCCGAAGTGGGCCTTCGACGACGCCACCTTCGACCGCAGCGCCAAGGCGCTGGAGAACCCCGACCACGTCGCCATCACCGTGTTCAACTACCGCTGGCGCCTGGGCCTGGTGCAGGGCGAGAGCCGCTACGAGGCGCTGGAGCAGAAGCTCGCCACCGCACCGTCCATCGGCGTGCCGACCATCACCCTAGAAGGCGACGCCAACGGCGCGCCGCACCCGGCCCCGGAGGACTACGCCAAGCGCTTCACCGGCAAGTACCAGTTCCGCCTGATCGACGGCGGCATCGGCCACAACCTGCCCCAGGAAAACCCGCAGGCGTTCGCCAAGGCGATCGTCGACGCCGACCACCTTTGACCGCTCGCCAACCAGCGGCCCGGAATCCCGTCCGGGCCGCTTTTTTTGCGCTTGCCGATTGCCCCCGCCCTTCTATATTCAATGAGTCCCTGCCCTTCCCCGTTTCCCGTCGAGCGCGCCCATGGCCAGCACCGACCTGATCATCTGCGAACACTGCGATGGCGTGTACCGCAAGGCCACGCTCGCCAGGCACCAGAAGACCCTCTGCGTGCGCTGCGGCGGCGTGCTCCAGCGCTACAGCGGGATGACCGTGCAGCAACGCCTGGCCCTGAGCTTCACCGCCGCCATGCTGTGGCTGTTCGCCAATTTCTACCCGGTGATGAGCATCAGCATGCAGGGCCTGAAGAACAGCGCGACGCTGTGGGACTCGGTGCTTGCCCTGAGCCAGGGGCCGATCACCTTCATGGCCATGGTCGCGGCGATCGCGATCATCATCGCCCCGGCGTTCCAGCTGGTGCTGCTGATCTGGGTGCTGTGCTTCGCCCTCGGCGGGCGCCGTGCGCCGGGCTTCAAGCTGTGCATGCGCTGGCTGGAGACCCTGCGCCCCTGGAGCATGCTGGAGGTGTGCCTGCTCGGCGCGATGGTGGCGGTGTTCAAGCTGGCGGGCATGCTGGACGTGCTGCCGGGCATCGGCCTGTTCGCCCTCGCCGTGCTGAGCCTGTTGCTGATCCGCATCGCCGGGCGCGACGTGCGCGACCTGTGGGAGCTGCCGTGAACCGACCGCCGACCGCCGCCGAACTCAACCTGTGCCTGTGCCACAGCTGCGGGCTGGCCTGCGACATGACCGGCGAACCGCACACCTGCCCGCGCTGCGACGCCCCGCTGCACCGGCGCAAGACCAACTCCCTGGCGCGCACCTGGGCATACATGTTCGCGGCCCTGGCCTTCTACGTGCCGGCCAACCTGCTGCCGGTGATGAACACCACCCTGCTGGGCAGCGGCGCCGACAGCACGATCATGAGCGGGGTCATCGAGTTCTGGGAGCACGGCGCCTGGGACATCGCCCTGATCATCTTCATCGCCAGCATTGCGGTGCCGGGGATCAAGTTCGTCGCCCTGTCGCTGCTGCTGGTCAGCGTGCAGCGCAACAGCGCCGGCGCGCGGCGGGAGCGTTCGAAGCTGTACCGCTTCGTCGAGCTGATCGGCTATTGGTCGATGCTGGATGTGCTGGTGGTGGCGCTGGTGGCGGCGCTGGTGAAGTTCCAGGCCCTGGGCGACATCGAGCCGCGAGCGGGCATCCTGTTCTTCGGGCTGGTGGTGGTGTTCACCATGCTCTCGGCGATGAGCTTCGACCCGCGGCTGATCTGGGACGAACCCGTGGCCGACGACGCCTTGGAAGACGCCGCCGGCCATTGAGGGCCTGTCGATCAGCAGGCAGGCATCAGGACGCGTCGATCCAGATCGTCTTCAGCTCCGTGTACTGGTCGTGGGCCCAGACAGACTTGTCGCGCCCGCCGAAACCGGATTCCTTGTAGCCGCCGAACGGCGTGGAGGCGTCCCCCTCGCCGAAGCAGTTCACCGTGACGATGCCGGCGCGGATCCCCCGCGACAGTTTCAGCGCATGGCGCAGGCTGCCGGTGTAGGCCGACGCCGCCAGGCCGTAGGCGGTGTCGTTGGCCAGGTCGATGGCCTCCTCCAGCGTGGTGAAGGTGGTGACGCCCAGCACCGGACCGAAGATTTCCTCCTGGAACAGTCGGCTGTCGCGGGTGACGCCGTCGATGATCGTCGGCTCGACGAAGATGCCCTGCGCCGTGTCGCCGCCGGACCGCAGCGAAAGCTGTCGGTCCCGGGCATCGTCGAGGTAACCGCGCACCTTGTCGAAATGCGCCTTGCTGATCATCGAGCCCAGGCGGTTGTCCGGGTCCAGCGGATCGCCCATTTTCCAGTCCGCCAACTGCGCCAGCATGCGTTCGAGCAAGGCTTCCTTGACGTCGGCGTGCACGATCAGCCGCGACGACGCCGAGCAGTTCTCGCCCATGTTCCAGAACGCGCCGTTGACCACATGCCGGGCGACGTGGTCGAGGTCTTCGACATCGTTCATCACCACCGCCGGGTTCTTGCCGCCGCACTCCAGCACGATGCGCTTGAGGTTGGATTCGCTGGAGTACTTGAGGAACAGCCGGCCGGTGTCGGTGGAGCCGGTGAAGCTGACCATGGCCACGTCCGGGTGACGGCCCAGCGGCTCGCCCGCCTCCTTGCCGCCGCCGGGCACCACGTTGAACACACCCGCCGGGATCCCGGCCTGGTGCGCCAGCTCGGCCACGCGCAGGGTGCTCAGGGTGGTTTCCTTGGCCGGTTTGACCACCACCGAACAGCCGGCGGCCAGCGACGGGCCGATTTTCCAGGCCAGCATCAGCAGCGGGAAGTTCCACGGCAGCACCAGGCCGACCACGCCGATGGGCTCGCGCACGACCATCGTCACCGCGCCGGAGCCGGTGGGCGCCGTGGCGTCGTAGACCTTGTCGATCAGTTCGGCGTGCCAGCGCAGGGTGTGGATCGTCTCGGGCACGTCGATGGTCTGGCACTCGCGGATCGGCTTGCCGCTGTCCAGGCTTTCGAGCAGCGCCAGTTCGTGGGCGTTGTCCTCCAGCAGTTGGGCGAAACGCAGCAGCACCGACTTGCGCGCCGACGGCGCCAGCGACTGCCAGCGACCGTCGTCGAATGCCCGCTTGGCGGCGGCGACGGCGGCGTCCACGTCCTGCGCGCCGCACGCCGCGATCTCGGTCAGCACCTCGTCGGTGGCCGGGTTGGTGGTGGTGAAGGTCTTGCCGGACAGCGCCGCGCAGAAGGCGCCGTCGATGAAGGCGCGGTTGCGCAGTTCCAGCCCGGCGGCCAGGTCACGGTATTGCTGACGGCTCAGAAGATCGCTCATGTCAGGCCTCCTCGACGATGCGGGCGACGTTGTCCTTGAGCGTCGTGATGACGCGCTCCAGCGCCTGCCGCTCGGCGGCGTCCAGCGCCAGCATCGGCTTGCGCACGCCGCCGGCGCGCAGGCCCGCCAGCTCGCAGCCGTACTTGATGGACTGGACGAACTTGCCGCTTTCCAGCGCGTCCATCAGCGGCAGCATCGCCGACATGATCCGCCGGCCCTTGTCGAAATTCTTTTCCAGGACGCACGCCCGGTACAGCGCGACGTGTTCGCGGGGCAGGAAGTTGGAGCCGGCGCACACCCAGCTGCGGGCGCCCCAGGCGAAGAACTCCAGGGCCAGGTCGTCCCAGCCGCAGGACAGCTGGATCGACGGATGGGCGTGGGCCAGGCGGTGCAGGCGCGCGGTGTCGCCGGAGCTTTCCTTGATCGCGACGATGTTCTTGCAGCCGGCGATGGCTTCGAAGAACTCGTTGCCCATCCCCACGCCCATCCGCGCCGGGTAGTTGTAGAGCATGATCGGCAGGCCGGCCGCCTGGTCCACGGCCAGCACGTGGGCGGCGATTTCCTGCTGGGTCGGCAGCGCATAGGGCGGCGAACCCACCAGGATGGCGTCGGCCTCCAGGGACTTGGCGTGCTCGGCGAAGTACACCGCGTCTTCGGTGCGGATGCCGCCGGTGCCGATCACCAGCGGCACACGGCCCTTGATGAACGCCTTCGCCTGCTCGGCCACCTTCAGCCGCTCGGCGGCGGTGTGCGCGTAGTACTCGCCGGTGGAGCCGCCGATGACGATGCCGTGCACGCCGGACTCGATCAGGTGCTCGATCACCTCGGCGAACGCCGAATAATCGATTTGGCCGTCGGCGGACAGCGGCGTTATGGCGGGGGTAAAGATGCCGTCAAAGTTCATGGGTTCTCTCCAGTGTGTGCGATGTTCAATCGGTTGCGAAAACGTGGCGTTCAGCTTTCCCGGCCCGCGCGGTACTGCCCCCACTTGAGGTTCATGTTCACCCCCAGCGACAGGAACGGTTCGGGCGGATTGCCGTTGGGCCCCGGGGCTTCGAGCAGGAAATCGATCAAGGGGTCGCGCGCGCCGGCCAGCCAGTCGGCCAGCAACTGGCCGGTGACGGTGCCGCGGGTGACGCCCAGGCCGTTGCAGCCCAGCGCGCCGTAGACGTTGGGCGCCAGCTCGCCGAAAAAGCCGTTGTGGTTCCGCGACATGGCCAGCGCCCCGCCCCAGGTGTACTCGAACGTGACGTCCGGCAGCATCGGGAAGCGCTGGTCGAACGAGGCCTTGTGGCGGTGCACGAAGCGTTCGTTGTATTTGCGGTTGCTGCGCCCGTCGGGGTTGAAGCTGAAGCTGTTGCGGATCAGCAGGCGGTTGTCCGGGGTGCGCCGCACGGTGGTGCCGAACGGGTCGGCCGGGATCGCGCCCCAATAGGGTTTGCCGCCCAGCCGCGCCTGCTCGTCGGCGGTCAGCGGCCGGGTGATGCTGGCGTAGGTGTAGATGGGCAGCATGCGCCCCTGCAGAAAGCCGAAACGCATGCCGAACGAGTTGTTGGCCAGGATCAGCTTGTCGGCGGTGAGGCTGCCGTGGGCATGCCTGAGCACGGTCTTGGCGCCGTACTCCACTTCCAGGATCGGCGTGCGCTCGTACAGGGTGACGTTCGCCGGCAGGCTGTCCGCCAGCCCCTTCACCAGCGCCGACGGCTGCAGCAGCACCGCGCCCGGCGTGTACAGCGCCTTGCGGTAGAACCGCGTGCCCAGGTGCTCGGGCAATTCGTCCTCATCGATCATCTGGTAAGGCTGGCCGAGCTTGTCCAGGCCCAGGCGATAGGCATCGAGCACCGCGATGCCGCGGTCCTCCACGGCGGCCTGGTACTTGCCGCAGGCCTTCATCTGGCATTCGATGCCGAACTGGTCGACCAGCCCGCGCAGGATCGACTGCCCGGCCAGGTTGAGCTTGAGGCTCGTGCGGGCCAGGTCGATGTCGCCGATGTAGTCTTCGGCGCCGATGTCGTGGGGCAGGTCAATGGCGAACCCGGCGTTGCGGCCCGACGGCCCCAGCCCCACTTCCTGGGCCTCGACCAGCACCACGCTGTCGTCGGGAAAATTCAGCGCCAGCCGCCGGGCCGCCGCGAGCCCGGTGAAACCGGCGCCCACCACCACCCAGCGGGCGCTGGTGTGTCCCCGGTGGCCGGGCTCGGGGCTGCGCGGGCGGCTCAGGTGGAACCAGCCGCAGCTGTCATCATCGGCGGGCAACGAACTGACTTTCATAGTGTTGAACCGTTTAGTGTCGAAATGGCAAATCGAACCCGGCACGCGGCGAACGCGCGCAGTGGCGTTTGATGAAAACAACTGTCGAACAGGGCGTCGGTGGAGGCGCTTCAGTCAGAATCCGGCGGCGACGGCGTATCGCCTGCCCTGGTGTTCATGCGCATAGTGGTAATCCCGGAAGGTCATCGGCGGCAGCCCGAACAGGTCCTTGAACCGCTTGTAGAAGTGCGGGTAGCTGACGAACCCCGTGGCCAACGCCACGTCCGTCAGTGAGCGGTCGCTCTGCACGATCAGTTGCCGCGCACGGGTCAGGCGCAGCTCCAGGTAATAGCGGTTGGGCGCCGCCTTCAGGTACTGGGCGAACCGCCGTTCCAACTGCCGGCGCGAGACGCCGACGTGGCTGGCGATCTCGTCGATCTCCAGCGGTTCCTCGATGTGCCGTTCCATCAGCGAGAGCGCGGCGTCCAGCGGCTTGGGGATCAGCGCCGGGCGAGCCTCGGCGCCGCGCGGCGGAACCTGCGGCCGGGGTTGGTGAACCCGTTTGATTTCGCCCACCCGCGACGCATCGCTGCCCGCCCCCAGTTCCTGCATGATCGCCAGCACCATGTCCAAGGCGGCGGGCGCCGTGGCGCAGGTGGCCCGACGCTGCCCGAAGGCGTAGTCGCACCCGCTGTCGCTCAAGTGCGGGAAGTACTCGCCGAGCAATGCGCGGCTGTCGCTGTGGCAGGCGAAGTCCTGGCCGTCGAGCAGGCCCGCGTCGGCCAGGAAGAACGCCGCGTTCCAGCAGCCCGCCACCACGCCCTTGCCGGCGGCCGTCCGCTTCAGCACCCGGCGCAGCAGCGGCTGGGGCGACAGCCGCACGCGCTGGCCGCCGACCACGATCACCGCGTCATGGCTGAAGCCTTCGGCCACCAGCCGGCCAGACGACAGCGGCACGCCCACGTCGCTGTCCACCAAACCGCCCTGCAACGACCAGGTGGAGACCTTGTAGACCGTGTCGCCGTTGATCAGGTTGGCCGTGGCCAGGGCGTCCATGGCGGTGGACAGGGTGGTCAGCGAGAAGTGGTCGAGCAGGATGAACGCCACGCGCACGATGCGCTCATGCCCCGCCGAGACCGTGGATGGCCGGAACCCGATGTTCTGCAGTTTCAATGTGCTCTGGAAAGTGTCCATCTCGCGCCACCCGTTGACCTTCGTTGAACCGGCCGTTGCCCGGCCATCTGCCTGTCGCCTGCGCTCACTTGCCCGCGGCGGCCCGCGCATCGCTGAGCCAGCCGTCGTAGGCGGCCTGGTGAGCCTTGATCCACTCGGCGGCGTGGCGCTTGATGTCGGCCAGGGACTTCTCGCCGTTCTGCATCCGCAGGTTCTGCGCGCTCTCGTCGGCGGTGCTGATGCTGACCTCCGACAGGAACTTGCGGGCCACCGGGTTCTTCGCGGCGAAGTCCTTGTTCATCACGGCGTTGATCGTGTCCACCGGGAAGCCCAGGTTCTTGCCTTCGTAGAAGGTGTCCTGGCTTTCCTTGCCCTCGGGCAGGTCGGTGTACGGCACCGGCAGCCAGACCACGTCGCGGCCCTCGACCAGCACGCTGGAGATCCACTGCGGCACCCAGGTGAAGAACAGCACCGGCTTGCCTTGCTGGTAGCGGGCGATGGTGTCCGCCATCAGGGCGAAGTACGAGCCGCGGTTGTCGACCACCGTCGGCCCCAGGCCGTAGGCCTTCATGTGGTGCTCGACCATGACTTCGCAGCCCCAGCCGGGGTTGCAGCCGGTGAGGTCGGCCTTGCCGTCGCCGTTGCTGTCGAACAGCTTGGCGATCTCCGGTTTCTTCAGGTCCGAGAGGTCCTTGATGTGGTAGGCCTCGGCGGTCTTCTTGTCGATCAGGTAGCCCTGCAGCACGCCCTTCATGATCTGCCCGACCTTGACCATCACGTCGTCGCCGCCGGCCTTCTCGTAGAACGATTCGTGCAGGTGCTCCCACTCGTGCACGGTGAAATCCGCATCGCCGTAGGACAGCGCCAGGAACATCGCCGGGTAGTCCGTCTCCTTCGGCTGCTTGACGTCGTAGCCCAGTTCCTTGAGGCCGGCGATCACCACCTCGCCGCGAAAGCGCTCTTCGGCGATGGTCGGGAAAATCGGGGTGATCGACACGCCGGCGCCGGGCTTGCCGGCGTCGGCCGCGAAAGCCGCCGCACTCAGAAAGGTGCCCAGGACAGACGCCACCACGGTCGCCACGACGCTTTGCTTAAGGTTTGCCAATTTCATGTTTCACCACGCTTAGGAGTGTTGTTCGGTGAGCAGAAAGGATCAATTGATGACCGCGCGGGCCACGTTCTTCTTTTTCTTCAGTTTCATGACCAGGCCGACCGGGCCGGTCTGGTACCAGCGCTGGCCGGTCGCCAGGTCGCTGCTGCGCTCGCCCATGGCCTGGGTCAGGCGGTCGAGGAACACCGCCAGCAGCACCAGCCCGGCGCCGCCGACGCTGGCCAGGCCCATGTCGAGGCGGCCGATGCCGCTGAGCACCATCAGGCCCAGGCCGCCGACCGAGATCATCGACGCGACGACCACCATCGACAGCGACAGCATCAGGGTCTGGTTCAGCCCGGCCATCATCGTCGGCGCGGCCAGCGGCAGTTGCACCTTCATCAGCATCTGCGTCGGCGTGCAGCCGAACGCCCGCGCCGCCTCGACCTTGTCCGCCGGCACCTGACGGATGCCGAGGTTGGTCAGGCGCACCAGCGGCGCGACGGAGAAGATGATCGTGACGATCACCCCCGGCACGTTGCCGATGCCGAACAGCATCACCACCGGCACCAGGTACACGAACGCGGGCAGCGTCTGCATGGCGTCGAGCACCGGGCGGATGACCATTTCGGTGCGGTCGCTGCGGGCGCAGAGGATGCCCAGCGGGATGCCGATCACCGCGCAGAACAGCAGCGAGGTGAGCACCAGCGCCAGGGTGACCATGGCGTCGTTCCACACCCCGATCAGGCCGAGCCCGGTCAGCGTCGCCACGCTGAAGATCGCGATGCGCTTGCCGCCGATCTGCCAGCTGATCAGGCCGGCGATGAGGATGAACACCGTCGGCGGCACCGACAGCAGGCTCCACTGGACGCCGTCGAGCACTTGGTCGACCGGCCAGCGAATGGAACGGAACACGTCCCGAAAGTTATGGACCAGATATTTAAGGACGGTCTCGACCCAAGTTCCCAAGGGAATGTTCAAACTTTGGAAAGGATCCAGAAAGTTAAAGTCCGACATGATGCTACCTCGCCTTCATCTACCGCTTGGCATTTCGAATGAACAACTGTTCAGTTATTGCAGAGGCAACTAAGAAGATGCCCCTGGGAGATCGAACCCTTATAGAGGCCGACTTCATCCACCACCGGAATGGGCGCGGCCGACGCGGCGACAAGATGGAATATTTCCTTCAATGAAGCCTCGGCGCGGATGGGCGTCTGCTGCCCCGGCGTATAGGTGATGCCCGCGTCCTGCTGCGCGATGTCGCCGGCCTTGAGGATCCGGCTGGTGTCGAAGCCGTTGAAGAAGTCCCGCACGTATTGGTTGACCGGATTGCACAGCAGCTCGCGCGGCGTGCCGATCTGCACCACGCGCCCGCCTTCCATGATCGCGATGCGGTGGCCGATGCGCACGGCCTCTTCGATGTCGTGGGAGATGAAAATGATGGTGCGGTCCTGCTCGGCCTGGAGCTTGATCAGCTCGCCCTGCATTTCGCTGCGGATCATCGGGTCGAGGGCGGAGAACGCCTCGTCCATCAGCAGGATCGCCGGGTCGTTGGCCAGGGCCCGGGCCAGGCCGACGCGCTGCTGCATGCCGCCGGACAGCTGGTGGGGAAAGCTGAATTCCTGGCCGGCCAGGCCGACCTGCTCCAGGGCGCCCATGGCCCGGCAATAGCGTTCCTTTTCGCCGACGCCGCTGATCTCAAGGCCAAAGCTGACGTTGTCGATGACGCTCATGTGCGGCATCAGGGCGAACGACTGGAACACCATGCCCATGTCCTTGCGGCGCACCTGCAGCAGGTCCTTGTCGCCGAGGCCGGTGATTTCCTTGCCGTTGAGGAAGATGCTGCCGCTGGTGGGCTCGATCAGGCGGTTGAACAGCCTGACCATGGTGGACTTGCCCGAGCCGGACAGCCCCATGATGACGAAGATCTCGCCGCGCCGGACCGAGAAATTGGCGTCGAACACGCCGATGGCCTGCCCGGTCTTCTTGAACACTTCGGCTTTCGAGGCGCCCTCTTCGATCAACTTCATCGCAAGTTCCGGATGCGCGCCGAACACTTTGTAGACGTTCTTTACGCAAATGATGTCGTCGCAGCGATTCATACCTTGCCTCCTTCGCATCGAGCATATTGCTTACTTGGCGATATGCAATTGGGCGAACTTGTTGTTGAGCGGCAGCGGTCATGCTTATAGGTCGTCACGACGGGTTTCCTTTTATTATTTTTGGGGCCCCAGGAAAGAGGGACGTTTCAAATCTATTAGCATCCCTGCGTACATTCCAACGACATTTACAGGCACCAGTTGATAACGTCGGGTTATCGATTGCGCAGGCCTGTGCCGGTGCGGGCGAAGAACGTCCGCCAGCGACCGGGGCTATCCTTGCTGCGACACCGGCGTATCCCGGCGCGCAGGCATCCGATACCCTCGTCGCGCTTCAATGCAGAGCGCAGGCGTATCGTAAGGAGGCTGTACCGATGACCAAGCATGTGGACCCAGACACCGTCCTGCTGAAGATGCCGTCGCTGCGGGCGGTGAAGGCGTTTGTCGCGGCCGCCAAGTACCTGAGCTTCACCCGGGCGGCCGAAGCGCTGTGCGTGTCCCAGGCCGCCATCAGCCGACAGATCCGCGAGCTGGAAAGCTATCTGGGCGCGCAGCTGTTCACCCGCGCGGGCCGCGCCGTCGAACTGACCTCGGCGGGCGCGCTGTTCTTCGATGCCGCGCAGCTGTCGTTCGTCAACATCGCCCAGGCCGCCGAACGCATCCGCAGCAGCCAGTCGGGCAAGAAGGTCCTGACCGTCTGCTGCTCGCCGGCGTTCTCCGCCCTGTGGCTGTCGAACCATTTGCCGGAGTTCTTCGCCCAAAGCGAGGGCATCGAGCTGAACCTGATCACCACGCAGAACTTCCTGACCATGGAACCGGGCGTCCAGCCCGACATCTTCATCACCAAGATCGCGCGCATCCGCGAGGGGTACAGGAACTACCCGCTGTGCCACGACATCATCTACCCGGTGTGCACGCCGCAGTTCCTGGAGAAGCACCCGGACATCTCGACCATCGAAGGCGTGCGCGACTCGGCCCTGCTGAACCTGAGCCCCTACGGCCGCTCGCAGGTGGCCGAACACGTCGACTGGGGCGTGTGGCTGGCGTTCCAGGCCATCGACATCGATGACCGGCCGGCGACCAGCCCGCAGCTCTTCAACGCCAACGACTACAACCTGCTGATCAGCATGGTGCTGACCCACCAGGGCATCGCGCTGGGCTGGAACCACCTGGTCGCGCCGCTGGTGCAGCAAGGCCTGCTGGTGCGCCCCATCGAGCAGGAAGTCCAGCTGCGCAACAGCTGGCATTACCTCAGCTGCCGGGACGGCGCCGACAACGAAGACGCCCTGCGGCGCTTTCGCGAGTGGATCCTGTCCAAGTTCCCCCGCCGCTGAACCAAACCGAACACCCTGTGGCGAGCGAGCTTGCTCGCGCTGGGCTGTGAAACAACCCCCTGCGATTCCAGACAGATATTGGGGCCGTTTCGCGCCCCAGCGGGAGCAAGCTCCCTCGCCACAGAAGCCCGCCCTGCCCAAAGCCCCCACCGCCGAACACCCTGTGGCGAGCGAGCTTGCTCGCGCTGGGCTGTGAAACAACCCCCTTGCGACTCCCAACAGATCTTGGGGCCGCTGCGCGCCCCAGCGGGAGCAAGCTCCCTCGCCACAGGGGCCAGCCTCCAACCATTGCAGGCCGGGTGCATTCGGCCCGGTTATCGATTGTCCGGCGAAAATGTCGTTGGAGCGTCACCGCCTTCCTGACCCATTGTTGAGCCGCGCCGGCCAGGCACTGGTTCGGCTCTCTCACAGGAAGGAATTGCTGAATGTCACTCTACGAATTCTGCCGCAGTTTCGATTTCCTCGACGCGCCGCCCCGCACCCGGGAGATCCTGCAGGACAGCCTGCTGGACATCGTCGGCGTCATGGCGGGCGCCGCGTCCAACGACACGAGCGCGATGCTGCGCCGCTTCGCCCGGTCGCACTACCCCGCCGGCGCCTTCACCAGCCGCCTGCCCTTCGACGGCCATCCGGTCAACCTGCTCGGGGCCGGTTGGGCCGGGGGCTTCTGCGCCGACAGCCTCGACGCCCATGAAGGCCATTTCCGTTCCAAGGGCCATGCCGGCGCCACCGTGGTGCCGGCCCTGCTCGCCCTGGCGGATGCGCTGCACCGGCAAGGCAAGACCATCAGCGGGCGCGCGTTCCTGACCGCGCTGTGCATCGGCTACGAGACCGCCCTGCGCGCCGGCACCGCGCTGATGGCGACCTCGCCCACCTACCACGCCTCCGGCGGTTTTTCGGCCATCGGCGTGGTCTGCGCCGGCGCCCGGCTGCTGGACTTCGACGCAGCGACCTTCCGCCATGCGTTGGGCATCGCCGAATACTTCAGCGCCCGTTGCCCGATGATGCGCGTGGTGCTGGCGCCGACCATGTTGCGCGACGCCCACGGCGCCGGGGCGTTCACCGGGCTGAATGCGCTGCTGATGGCCATGGAGGGCGTGACCGGCGCGCCGGCGGAAACGGTCGAGGACACCTCGGTCGCCGAACACTGGAACGACCTCGGCCAGCGCTGGGAGATCGACAGTCAGTACTTCAAGCCCTGGCCGGTCTGCCGCTGGGCCCAACCGGCGCTGACGGCGATGCTGGAACTGCAGCGCACCGAGCCCGGCCTCACCGCCGAGGCCATCGAAACGATCCGCGTGGAGACCTTCTACGAGTCGATGTGCCTGCAAGGCCACACGCCGCAGAACGCCGACCAGGCCCAGTACGCCCTCGCCTTCCCGCTGGCCGCGCTGATCGTCAGGGGCCGGCTGGGGCCGGAAGAAGTCACCGGCGCGGCCATCCATGCCGCCGACATCCTGGCCCTGAGCCGACGCATCGAGGTCGTTGAGGCCGCCGACCTCTCGGCGCGCTTCCCCGGCGAAATCCTGTCGCGGCTCACCGTCACCCGCAAGGACGGCACCCAGGTCGTCAGCCCCGTCACCGCCGCCCGCGGCGACCCCGCCACGGCACTGACGGCGCAGGAGCTTGAGCGCAAGTTCGATCTGTTCGCCGCCGGCCTCGGCAGCGAATGCGCCCAGGCCGTGAAGCAAGCCGTGCGGCAACTGGTTGGGGCACCGTCCGCCATCGCGGCACTGGAGCCGGTTTTCCAGCCCCCTGAACACCCGGTTCCATAACCTCAACGCATCGATTGCCCGCAGCAAATGTCGTTTGTGGCGTTTTTCGTCCGGGGGATAGGCTGCTGTCAGTCGTCCCCGGCGGGAAACCGGCCCCAACGCTCATGGCGAGGAAAACAATGAACAAGAAAGACACCGTGCTTGACCTGATCAAACAGCGCAAACCCTGGCATTCGTTGCCGGGCGCCCTCTACAAGGACGAAGAGGTCTACCGGCAGGACCTGGAGCACCTCTGGCACAAGGACTGGATCTTCGCCGGGCACACCTTCGAGATCCCCAAGCCGGGCCAGTACTTCACCTTGCAGGTCGGCGATTACCCGGTCGCGGTGGTGCGCGGCAAGGACGGCGAGGTGCGCGCCTTCCACAACGCCTGCCGCCACCGCGGCGCGAAGATCTGCGAAGCCGATCACGGCAAAGTGGCGAAGATGGTCTGCCCCTATCACAAGTGGACGTACGAGCTGGACGGCAACCTGCTGTTCGCCGGCAACATGGGCCAGGACTTCGACAAGGCGCAGTACAACCTCAAGCCCGTGCACTGCGAGATCGTGCACAGCTACATCTATGTCTGCGTCGCGGCCAAGGCGCCGGACTTCGAGGGTTTCCGCAAGGCGGTCAGCCCGTTCCTCGCCCCGCACTTCCTCGACGACTGCAAAGTGGCGTTCGAGTCGAACATCGTCGAAAAGGGCAACTGGAAACTGGTGTTCGAGAACAATCGCGAGTGCTACCACTGCGACGGTTCGCACCCCGAGCTGCTGAAGTCGTTCGTCGACAACTTGTCGGTGGGCGGCACCAGCGGCGAGGACGACCCCGTGCTGTCGGCCTACTGGAACACCTGCGAGAGCGCCGGGCTGCCGAGCCGCCTGGTGATGGACATCAACGGCCAGTTCCGCATGACCCGCATCCCGCTGTCGTCCGGCGCGGTGAGCTACACCATGGACGGCAAGCCGGCGGTGGCCGGCAGGCTCGACAAGACCGGCGAACCGGACATCGGCGCGCTGCTGTACTTCCACTACCCGTCCACCTGGAACCACTTCCTGGGCGACCATGCGCTGAGCTTCCGGGTGCTGCCGATCAGCGCCACCGAGACGCTGGTGACCACCAAGTGGCTGGTGCACGGTTCGGCGGTGGAAGGCGTGGACTACGACATCGAGCGGCTGACCAAGGTCTGGCTCGCCACCAACGACCAGGACCGCACGCTGGTGGAAGGCACGCAGCGCGGCGTGACGTCGCCGTCCTACGAGCCGGGCCCCTACTCGGAAACGGCGGAGACCGGCGTGTGCCAGTTCGACGACTGGTACTGCGCCACGCTGACGGAGCGGCTCAAGGGGCCGATCCCACTGAAGTCCGTGGGCTGAGCCGGCGGCCGGCGCGACGCGGAGGCGCGCGCCGGCACCCGGTCAGTGCGGGGCGCGGGGGATGGTCTTGAGCAGGTCTTCGGGGCTGATGTGGCCGACCACGCTGCCCGGCTGCGGCAGGTCGAGGATGTGGCCTTTCATCTTGCCGATCACGTGCATCTCGCACGGCTTGCAGTCGAACTTGAGGGTCAGCACCTCGTCGCCGTGGATCAGTTGCATCGGCGCGACCTTGGTGCGCACGCCGGTCACGCCCTTGGCCTGTTTCGGGCACAGGTTGAAGGAGAACCGCAGGCAGTGCTTGGTGATCATCACCGGCACTTCGCCCGGCTCTTCGTGGGCCTCGTAGGCCGCGTCGATCAGCTTGACCCCGTGACGGTGGTAGAAATCGCGGGCCTTCTGGTTGTAGACGTTGGCCAGGAACGACAGGTGCGACTCCGGGTACACCGGCGGCGGCGTGGTTTCGGCCTTGCGCCCGCCACGCGGATGGGCGGCGATCCGCGCCTCGGTCAGCGCGTCGATCACTTCTCGGCGCAGGGCCTTGAGCTGCGAGTTCGGGATGAAGAACGCCTGCGGCGCATCCAGTTCGACGGCGGTGGCGTGGTACTGGGTGGTGCCCAGTTGGCCGAGCAGGTCGTGCAGTTGCTCCAGCGCCTGCTCCGGCTTGTTGGCCAGGCCGAACGGGCCGTCCAGGGCCACGCTGGCGCTGACGCCCTCCTCGCTGGTGACGGTCAGCTCCAGGCGCTCCTCGCGCAGGCGCGCCGCCCACGACACGCCGACCCGACGCTCGGCGGAGGTCTTGAGCAAGGCCTGCTGCCAGTTGTGGTCGAGGTTGCGGTTGAGCGGATGGTTCGGCCGCAGCTTGTACATGCCTTCCGGCATTTCGTTGGGCTCGACGCGGTAGCGGTAGCGCTTCTCGCCGTCTTCGTCGAACTCGCCCTTGGGCTCGGCGATGTTGGCGCGGAAACCCACCACTTCGCGCTTGATCAGCACGTTGAGGCCGTCGCCGTTGGACAGCGGCTCGTGGGTGACCACTTGCAGGTCACGCTTGCCGACTTTCTCCACGGTGCCCACCGCAAGACCGGTGAAGGTCGGCGAGTCGAACGCGCCGATGTCGATCTTGCGCTCGCTGACGAAGTAGTCGGTGCTGCCGCGGTGGAAGGTCTTTTCCGGATCCGGGACGAAGAAGTGCGCGGTGCGGCCGCTGGAGGCACGGGCCAGGTCCGGGCGGTCTTCGAGCACGGCGTCCAGGCGCTGGCGGTAATAGGCGGTGATGTTCTTCACGTAGCCCATGTCCTTGTAGCGCCCTTCGATCTTGAACGAACGCACGCCGGCCTCGACCAGGGCGCGGATGTTGGCGCTCTGGTTGTTGTCCTTCATGGACAGCAGGTGCTTCTCGTAGGCGATCACGCCGCCCTTCTCGTCCTTGAGGGTGTACGGCAGGCGGCAGGCCTGGGAGCAGTCGCCGCGGTTGGCGCTGCGGCCGGTCTGCGCGTGGGAGATGTTGCACTGCCCGGAGAACGCCACGCACAGCGCGCCGTGGATGAAGAACTCGATGGCCGCGTCGGTCTCGTCGGCGATGGCGCGGATTTCCTTGAGGTTCAGCTCACGGGCCAGCACCAGTTGGGAGAACCCGGCCTGATCGAGGAACTTGGCCCGCGCCAGGGTGCGGATGTCGGTCTGGGTGCTGGCGTGCAGCTCGATCGGCGGGATGTCCAGCTCCATCACCCCCAGGTCCTGGACGATCAGCGCGTCGACGCCGGCGTCGTACAACTGGTGGATCAGCTTGCGCGCCGGCTCCAGTTCGTTGTCGTGCAGGATGGTGTTGAGGGTGGTGAAGATCCGCGCGTGGTAGCGGCGGGCGAACTTCACCAGCTCAGCGATCTCGCTCACCTCGTTGCAGGCGTTGTGGCGCGCACCGAAGCTCGGGCCGCCGATGTAGACGGCATCGGCGCCGTGCAGGATGGCCTCACGGGCGATGGCCACATCGCGGGCAGGGCTGAGCAGTTCGAGGTGATGCTTGGGCAAGGACATAGTTTTTTTAATCAGGCTGACACGGTTGAGGCGCGCATTGTAGCTGCGAAACGCTTGCGGGGCACGTGTGCAACGACCGAATGGCCTCGGCTTAGCATATTTATTGGAAGTGGGTAACTGTCAGGTTTATCAGTTTCGGACTGACTGATCCAAGAATAGTGTAGCCCTCGTATCGCCTTATAAAGATACGACGCTGCATCCAATTAAAATCACAAACTGGAGTCGACACAATGAACGCCAAAACCATGAACGAAGACCAATTGTTCGGTCGCGACATGAAAGACAAAGACTTCCATACCGCCAACTATTTTCTGGCATCGTTCAACCCACCAAATCCACCTTTCGGAGATAGCTTTACAGCAGAACAAGTGCGCTATCACATCAAAGAAAGCGAGACCTCCGGAACTTACCGACAAACCATTGGACGCATTCTAAGTCCAGCCTTGCAAATAACAGTCAACATCCCCAGCAACATGAACCCAGGAACTTATCCCGTTAGCAAATGGGACTCAGAAAAATCACCAACAACTTGCATGATTGCCTTTATTGCAGATGGAAGTATTTACAGAGACGTGAGTGGGGAGATCACTTTCGATGTGAATGAACAGGAAAAGGTCTTGAGTGCTACTTTCGAGGTGAATTTTAACAGTAGCGTTGTAAGTGGCAGCTTCTCGATGGCGGTCAACTGACGAGGAAACAGGCCCTTCCGTGGGAGCGAACCCGCTCGCGAAAGCAGCCTCACAGTTGACATCTGCGTTGACTGACAGGGCGCCATCGCGAGCAGGCTCCCTCCCGCAAGGCCAATGACGAGTACCGTCAGTTGTTGAACCGGAACAAATTAAACACGTTGTCTGCGAGACACTAAATAGCGGCGCACTATCCATTCAAATGACCAACCCCTCACTGAAGGTGCTCAATGATGGATTCCAAACTTTATCTGGCACACAACATCGACCAAAAAACACTGAGAGCTGGCAACGCTCGCGCAGTAACCAACAATGTTTTCATCGTGGATTTTAATCCCCCATTCCCGCTTATGGAGAATCCGTTCATAGCCGCGCAGTTTATCTATGCCTCACTGACTGAAGGAAACTTCAGCCTTATCGGACGCATTCCCCTACCCGAAATCTTTACACAGTTCTCTTTCGTCTTCCCTTGCTCAATAGAAGATGGAACGCACCAGATCGGATCTGACTCGGTTCGTTCGTCGATTTTCATTTCCCACGCCGGGATAATTCATCTGGAAAAGGGCGAAATCACATTAAAAAGAGACAAGGTACAAAATACCCTTGAAGCAATTTTCAGCGTGTACATCAAATACAGACATGATCTGGGAGAAGAAGTGGAATATCACGCTGAGGGGAGAGTTTTCGTGAACGCTACAGGTCCGCTCTGTGCGGAAAGCTAACCAGGATTGAGTTCGAGAAAACCGAAGCGCAGACAAACGGTTTTAGCCTGCGCTTCTATTTTTGCGCTGTGAATCAGCCTTTGGCGGCCATGGCGGTGACTTCCACGCGCATGCCGTCCACGGCCAGGGAGGCCACGCCGACGGCGGCGCGCACCGGCCACGGCTCGGCGAAGAAGCGTTTGTAGACTTCGTTGAACGCCGCGCGGTCGGCCATGTCGGTGAGGTAGATGGTCAGGTGCAGCACCCGGTCCATCGAGCTGCCGGCCTTCTCCAGTGCCACTTTCAGCGCTTGCAGGGTGCATTCGCTTTGCAGGGTGATGTCGCCCAGTTCCAGGCTGCCGTCGGCGCGGGTCGGGATCTGGGTGGAGACCAGCAGGCCGCCGAAGCCGGCGACGTCGGAAGAAATGGAGTCCGCATCGGGATCGGGGATGAAGGTGATGTCCGGGTTGGCCATGGCTATCTCTTGTCGGTGGAAGGAAAAACGGCGGCCAGTGTAAGCCAGATGTCCGCCGTTGCCGACCCCGCGAACTCGCCGCCATCGCCGCTTCGGGGCCACCCGCTCACCGCCGGCGAGCAGGTGGCCCCCAAGGCAGCGCCTCAACGATACGGCAACACGTCAAACGCCACGCCACTGTTGCCCCAACCGGCCGGGGGTGTCGTCGTCAGGCCGTAGCCATAGGCGGTCTGCGGCTTGCCGTGCTTGTCGGTGAACGGCTTGATGTACTGGTACAGCGGCGCACTGCCCGGCTGCCCGGCGACGAGCCCGAAGAACGGTGCCTGCTCGCGGGTGCCGAACGGGAAGGCGCTGTCCAGGGTGTAGCAGAAACGCTCAGGATCCTGCGCCTGGTACTGGTACACCGGCACGTTGCCGGCAGCGGCCACCGTCGGCGCGTAGAACAACGGAACGGGAAACTGCCAGCCGCCCGAGGGCGGGCACATTCCCAGGCAATCGCCGATGCCGCCTGCCGACGCGTAGTTGTAGCGACGGATCAGCACCTGGTCGTTCAGTCCGAGGATCACCCCGCACAGCCAAGGGTCGATGAAGTCGAGGTAAACGATGTTCGGGCGCCGGCCTTGCCTGACCGTCTTGTCGGCAAGCACCTGCGGCAACCACGGGTTGGCCATGCCGGCCAGCACCTCGATGTCACGTACCTGCGTGCCCCCGGTCAATGTCCACGACAGCAAGAACAGATAGCTGTCGCCCCAACCGCCGTATTTGCCGAGCTTGGCCGTCTGGTCGCCGGCCATGGTCGGGTAGTCGGTCTGGTCGGCGTAGTGGTCGTAGACCGTCAGGTCCCGGCCGATGACCGACGACGGGTTTTCCGCCGTGTCGAAGTACGGCCAGATCCCCTGCGACTGATCCCACTCCCCCTCGAACTCGCTGCCGAACACCATGACGATCTTGCCTTTCATCATGCTCAACGGCGTCTGCGCAAGATTGGTTCCCGAGCCGAATTTCGGGAGCATCAGGCGCATCGACTGGGTCTTCACCACGTCGATGATGCTGGCGATCGTGTCCGTGTAGGTGTGGGAGAACTTGAGGATGACCACTTCCTCATTGCCTTTGCCGCTGGCGAGGAAGGTCTGGACATCCGTGAGGATGTCGCTCAGCAGCGCCCCGTAGGCGCCGTAGCCGGTGTCCCCGTGATAGGTCGACAGGTGGCCGTCGCGCCAGCAGATCCGCAGATCGAAATAGCGCGAACCGGCCTGAAGCTGCTGCAGGGTGGTCAGGCTCTGGGTCTTGGCCCACTCGCCGCCGCCCCCCAACGGGTAGTCGTGGGTCACGTACATGCCCGCGTCGTGGCTGCCGGGCATCGTCACGTCGTTGAGCAGGATGCCGGGCTTGCGCTTCTGCAGCGCCCCCATCCAGCCGGAATGGTCGGGCACCGCCACCGTCCGGATATAGAGGCCGTTGGTGCCGTGGGAACTGTTGCCCACATCGCCCCCGGTGCTGCGCCACACCTCCAGGCCCTGCGCCGTGCCGGTGTGGGGGATCACGCCGATGTGCCGGGCCTCCGCGCTTTGCTGGTCGTCCGTGAAGCTCAGGGTGGTGCCGTCGGCGAAGGTCAGCCCGACGGTGAAGTTCGCCGGGGCGGCGATCAGCTCGACATAACCTGTGACCGAATCATGGTTGGCCAAAGGGCCGCGGATGAACCCCGAGGGATCATTGCCCTTCTCGAAGCCGCTGGCGCCGCTGACCTGCATGGCCGCGATGTCCTGCCCGCTCACGTTCACGAGACACAAGGTTGTTCGTTGGCTCATGGCATCCGTTCCTGTCGGCTGATTGACGATGAAGCTTCAACGCTAGCAGGGCTTGGGAAAAACGCACTGGGCCGGCATCGATGCGGAGCCGGCGCCAGACATTCGATTGGCCTCCGGCACCGTGATCAGGTAAACAGGCATCTGTTTTTGGGAGGGTGAGCCCGATCATGGAGAGGTATGGATGAGCGAAGAGATCTTGAAGTCGAAACTGGCCAACTTTCTGGTGGCCGATGCCGAAATGAACGACGACGAAGTCGCCGATTTCTATGACGACGTCGGCGAAGGCCATGTCGATGTCCTGGCCGGGGTGCTGGACGCGTTCAAGGAGGCGTACGGCGGCCTGTGGGTCGGCGGCAAGGTGGAGGTCACCCAGCGCGCCGTGCGCTTGAGCGCCAACGCCATGAACCGCGCGGTGCAGAACGGCACGATGGACATCGAAGTGCCGATGGCCGCGATCCGCAAGGTCACCGTCGAGGGCGGGTTCGTGACCAAGATCGTGCGCCTCGACACCCCGGCCGGCAGCGTCAAGTTCCGCTGCTTCGGCGCCAAGGAAATCGCCGCGCTGATCGGCAAGATGTCCCTCGCCTTGGCGTTGCGGCGCGCCCCTTGATCCGCAAGGCGCCCGCCCTCACGGCGCGGTCGCCTGCCGGTACTGGCGCGGCGTGAAGCCGGTCGAGGCCTTGAACTGCCGGGTGAACGCGCTGTGGTCGGTATAGCCGCACTGCAGCGCGACTTCGGTGATCGGCAGGTCGGTGTGCAGCAGCCGGTGCGCATGCTCAAGCCGCACTTTCTGGATCATCTGCCGGGGCGTCAGGTGGAACACCCGCTTGCAGTAGCGCTCCAGCTGCGCCACTGAAATGCCGGCGATGCGGGTCAGTTCGCCCAGGGTGACCCGCCGGTTGAAATGGGCGCGGATGTGCTCGTCCACCGCCGCCAGCCGCTGGAACGCCGGGTGGGTTTCGCTGGCCGACTGCAGGTCCACGGAAATGCCCGCCAGCCCGATGATTTCGCCGGCGCGGTTGTACAGCGGCCGCTTGTGCGTCAGGCACCAACCCGGCTCGCGGCTGCCGTACAGGTGCAGCTCAAGCTGATCCTCCAGCACAAACCCTTCCTCCAGCACCCGCCGGTCCTGCTCGGTGTAGCCCGGCCCCAACTGCGCCGGAAACACCTGCGCGCTGGTCTTGCCCAGCAGCGGCTTCAGATCCTTCAACCCGCAGCGCTGCACCAGCGTGCGGTTGGCCAGGACGTACCGCGCCCCGGTGTCCTTGATGAAGATCGCCGCGTTGGGGATCGCATCCAGCATCGGCAACAGCAGCCCCACCCCCGCCAGCAGCTCCTGGAGCGTGCGGGGCCGGTGCGCGTCTTCGCCCTGGCACAGGGTCGCGAATGCGTTGTGCATGGTGAGTCTCTCCCTCCGGCGGATGGTCCGGCCCGATGCGGTAAGGGTGCGATGCGGTCCGGGTGCAATGCGGTCCGGGTGCATGCGGTCCGGGTGCAGAGTGCAGCAACGCCGACGGCGTGTCGAGGGCCGGCGCCGGACCTCGACTGTGCCGATTTCGTCATCGGCGCCCGCGCAAAACATCAATCGCGCCGAGGCCGATGGGTTCATTGTTTGGCCGTTCCAATGACGTCACGACTGCCTATCCAATAACTCACAAGAAGGCGATGCCATGTCAGGCCAAGGCAAGTTCAAGAAACAACTCTCATTGATCGACCTCACCTTCATCGGGCTCGGCGCGATCTTCGGTTCGGGCTGGCTGTTCGCGGCCAGCCACGTGTCCGCCATCGCCGGGCCGGCGGGGATCTTCTCCTGGCTGCTGGGCGGGTTCGCCGTGTTGCTGCTGGGCATCGTCTACTGCGAACTGGGCGCGGCCCTGCCCCGGGCCGGCGGCGTGGTGCGTTACCCGGTGTACTCCCACGGGCCGCTGCTCGGCTACTTGATGGGCTTCATCACCCTGATCGCGTTCTCCAGCCTGGTGGCGATCGAAGTGGTGGCGTCGCGGCAATACGCGGCGGCCTGGTTCCCCGGCCTGACCAAGACCGGCAGCAGCGACCCGACGCTGCTGGGCTGGTTGGTGCAGTTCGGCCTGCTCTGCGTGTTCTTCCTGCTCAACTACCGCAGCGTGAAGACCTTCGCCAAGGCCAACAACCTGGTGAGCGTGTTCAAGTTCATCGTGCCGCTGCTGGTGATCGGCGTGCTGTTCACCTTCTTCAAGCCTGAGAACTTCCAGGTCCAGGGCTTCGCGCCCTTCGGCCTGTCCGGCGTGGAGATGGCGGTGTCCGCCGGCGGGATCATCTTCGCCTACCTCGGCCTGACCCCGATCATTTCGGTGGCCAGCGAGGTGAAGAACCCGCAGCGCACCATTCCGATTGCGCTGATCCTCTCGGTGCTGCTGTCCACCGCCATCTACGTGCTGCTGCAAGTGGCGTTCCTCGGCGGCGTGCCCACCGACATGCTCGCCAACGGCTGGGCCGGCGTGACCAAGGAGTTCGCCCTGCCCTACCGCGACATCGCCCTGGCGCTGGGCGTGGGCTGGCTGGCCTATCTGGTGGTGGCCGATGCGGTGATCTCCCCCAGCGGCTGCGGCAACATCTACATGAACGCCACGCCTCGGGTGATCTACGGCTGGGCGCAGACCGGCACCTTCTTCAAGGTCTTCACCCGCATCGACGCCCAGTCCGGGATCCCGCGCCCGGCGCTGTGGCTGACCTTCGGCCTGTCGGTGTTCTGGACCTTGCCGTTCCCGTCGTGGGAAGCGCTGATCAACGTGGTGTCCGCCGCCCTGGTGCTCAGCTATGCGGTGGCGCCGGTGTCCGTGGCGGCGCTGCGCCGCAACGCGCCGGACCTGCCGCGCCCGTTCCGGGTCAAGCGCATGGGCGTGCTGGGGCCGGTGTCGTTCATCATCGCCGCGCTGATCGTCTACTGGTCGGGCTGGAGCACCGTGTCCTGGCTGCTCGGCCTGCAGATCCTGATGTTCGTCGTGTACCTGCTGTGCGGCCGGTTCGTGCCCACCGCCCACCTGAGCCTGGCGCGGCAAGTGCGTTCCTCGGCCTGGCTGATCGCGTTCTACGCCGTGACCCTGGTGCTGTCGAAACTCGGCACCTTCGGCGGCCTGGGCCTGCTCGCCCACCCGTTCGACACCCTCGTCGTGGCCGCCTGCGCCACCGGCATCTACTACTGGGGCGCCGCGACCGGCGTGCCGGCGCACCTGCTGCAACTGGAGACCGAGGACGACGAAAGCGAAGCCGCCGCCTCCGACCACGCCACCGCCAAGCCGCGCACCGCCGGCGCCTACTGAAACCACTCACGGGACACGTCCATGAAACGAGTACACGTCATCGATTCGCACACCGGCGGCGAACCCACGCGCCTGGTGATGAAAGGCTTCCCCGAACTGCCCGGCCGCACCATGGCCGAAAAGCGCGACGCCCTGCGCCAGCACCACGACCAATGGCGCCGCGCCTGCCTGCTGGAGCCGCGCGGCAACGACGTGCTGGTCGGCGCCCTGTACTGCGAACCGGTGTCGCCGGACGCCACCTGCGGCGTGATCTTCTTCAACAACGCCGGATACCTGGGCATGTGCGGCCACGGCACCCTCGGCCTGGTCGCGTCGCTTGCGCACCTGGGCCTGATCGCACCCGGCGTGCACAAGATCGACACGCCGGTGGGCCCGGTCAGCGCGGTCCTGCACGAGGACGGCGCGGTGACCCTGTACAACGTGCCCGCCTACCGCCACCGCAAACAAGTGCCGGTGGACGTGCCGGGCCACGGCCGCTTCCTCGGCGACATCGCCTGGGGCGGCAACTGGTTCTTCCTCGTCTCCGAGCACGGGCAGACGCTGACCCTGGACAACGCCGAAGCCCTCACCGAGTTCACCTGGGCGATGCTCAAGGCCCTCGAGGCCCAAGGCATCCACGGCGAGGACGGCGCGCTGATCGACCACGTCGAACTGTTCGCCGCCGACGCCCAGGCCGACAGCCGCAACTTCGTCATGTGCCCCGGCAAGGCCTACGACCGCTCGCCCTGCGGCACCGGCACCAGCGCCAAGCTCGCGTGCCTGGCCGCCGACGGCAAGCTCGAGCCCGGCCAGCGCTGGGTGCAGGCGAGCGTCACCGGCAGCCGCTTCGAGGGCCGCTACGAGTGGGAAGGCGAACGCATCCGCCCCGCCATCACCGGCCGCGCCCACATGACCGCCGACAGCACCCTGCTGATCGACGAAACCGATCCGTTCGCGTGGGGCATCTGAGCCGCCGCGCCGCTTTTCAACCCGATCAATCACTGAACCCTGGAGAACGACCATGAGCGACAACATTTTCACCGGCTGCATGCCCGCCCTGATGACCCCGTGCACCGCACAGCGCAAACCGGACTTCGACGCGCTGGTGGCCAAGGGACGCGAGCTGATCGACATCGGCATGAGCGCGGTCGTGTACTGCGGCTCCATGGGCGACTGGCCGCTGCTGACCGAAGCCGAGCGCCAGGAAGGCGTGGCGCGCCTGGTGGCCGCCGGCATCCCGACCATCGTCGGCACCGGTGCGGTGAACACCCGCGAGGCCGTGTCCCACGCAGCCCACGCCGCCAACGTCGGCGCCCAGGGCCTGATGGTGATTCCGCGCGTGCTGTCCCGAGGCGCCTCGGCGACCGCGCAGAAGGCCCACTTCGCCGCCATCCTCAACGCCGCGCCGAACCTGCCGGCGGTGATCTACAACAGCCCCTACTACGGTTTCGCCACCCGCGCCGACCTGTTCTTCGAGCTGCGCCGCGAACACCCGAACCTGATCGGCTTCAAGGAGTTCGGCGGCGCCGCCGACCTGCGCTACGCCGCCGAACACATCACCGCCAAGGATGACGACGTGACCCTCATGGTCGGCGTCGACACCCAGGTGGTGCACGGCTTCGTCAACTGCAACGCCACCGGCGCCATCACCGGCATCGGCAACGCGCTGCCCCGCGAGGTGCTGCGACTGGTGGCCCTGAGCAAGCAGGCGGCCAAGGGCGACGCCAAGGCCCGCCGCCAGGCCCGTGAGCTGGAATCGGCGCTGGCGGTGCTGTCGTCCTTCGACGAAGGCACGGATCTGGTGCTGTATTACAAGCACCTGATGGTGCTCAACGGCGACAAGGCCTACACCCTGCACTTCAACGAGACCGACGCGCTCACCGACGCCCAGCGCCGCTACGCGGAAAACCAGTACACGCTGTTCCGCCACTGGTACGAAAACTGGTCGGCGGAACAGGACCTCGCCTGACCTGCGCTGTGCGCCCACCCGCCGCAAGCATCTGCGGCGGGCCTCATTCTCTTGACCAGGAACACGCCATGACCCTGACGGGCAAACTGCTGATCGGCCAACACGCCATCACCGGCCACCGCGAGGCGATCCGAGGGATCGACCCGGCCACCGACACCGCGCTGGAACCGGCCTACCATGGCGGCGACGCCGAGCAGGTCGGACAGGCCTGCACCTTGGCCGAGGCCGCCTTCGATCCGTACCGCGAAACGCCCGTTGAGCGGCGCGCCGAATTTCTCGACACCATCGCCCTGGAAATCGAAGCGCTCGGCGACGCGCTGATCGACCGCGCCATGGCCGAAACCGGCCTGCCGCGCCCGCGCCTGCTGGGCGAGCGCGGCCGCACCTGCCAGCAACTGCGCCTGTTCGCCCGCACGGTGCGGGCCGGCGAATGGCTGGACGTGCGCATCGACCCCGCCCAACCGCAACGCCAGCCCCTGCCCCGCGCCGACCTGCGTCAGCGTCAGGTGCCGGTGGGCCCGGTGGCGGTGTTCGGCGCGAGCAATTTCCCGTTGGCGTTCTCCGTCGCCGGCGGGGACACCGCGTCGGCGCTGGCGGCGGGCTGCCCGGTGGTCGTCAAGGCCCACGGCGCCCACCCCGGCACCAGCGAGCTGGTCGGCCGCGCCGTGGCCCGTGCGGTGAAGGCCTGCGGATTGCCGGAGGGGGTGTTTTCGCTGCTCTACGGCTCAGGCCGCGAGGTCGGCATCGCGCTGGTCAGCGACCCGCGCATCAAGGCCGTCGGCTTCACCGGCTCGCGCAGCGGCGGTCTTGCCCTGTGCCAGGCCGCCCAGGCGCGCCCGGAGCCGATCCCGGTGTACGCGGAAATGAGCTCGATCAACCCGGTGCTGCTGTTCCCGGCGGCACTGCACAACCGGGGTGAGGCCCTGGCCCAGGGCTTCGTCGCGTCGCTGACCCTGGGCGCCGGCCAGTTCTGCACCAACCCCGGCCTGGTGATCGCCCTCAAGGGGCCTACGCTGGACGCCTTCGTGGCCAGCGCCGCCGAGCACCTGCAAAGCAGCGCAGCCCAGACCATGCTCACGCCCGGCATCTTCAGCGCCTTCGAGGCCAGCGTGAACGCCCTGGCCGAGCACCCGCACGCGCGCATCGCCGCCGTCGGCCCGCGCGCCACCGGCCCGAACCAGTGCCAGGCGCACCTGTTCGTGACCGACGCGGCCGACTTCCTCGCCGACCGGCGCTTGCAGGCCGAAGCGTTCGGCGCCGCTTCGCTGATCGTGCAGTGCGGCGATTTCGACGAAGTCCGTCGGGTCACCGGGCATCTGGAAGGCCAGCTGACCGCGACCCTGCACCTGGACGACGACGATCTGGAGCAGGCCCGCGCCCTGCTGCCGACCCTGGAGCGCAAGGCCGGACGCTTGCTGGTCAACGGCTGGCCCACCGGCGTCGAAGTCTGCGACGCGATGGTGCACGGCGGCCCGTTCCCGGCCACCTCCGACCCGCGCAGCACGTCGGTCGGCACGGCGGCGATCCAGCGTTTCCTGCGCCCGGTCTGCTACCAGGACTTCCCGGACGCGCTGTTGCCCCACGCGCTGCGCCAGGCCAATCCGTTGGGCCTGCGCCGGCTGTTCGACGGCCAAAGGGAAGCCTAGGAAATGACCGACGACACGCACGACATCGCCGTGGTCGGCGCCGGCATCATCGGCGTGGCCTGTGCGCTGCGCCTGGCGCGGCAAGGCCTGCGGGTGGTGGTGATCGACCGGCAGGCGCCCGGCCACGGCGCCTCGTTCGGCAACGCCGGGCACCTGGCGACCGAGCAGGTGTTCCCGATCGCCGACCTGTCGATCCTCAAGCGCCTGCCGGCCATGCTCATGGATCCCATGGGCCCGCTGCGCCTGGACTGGAAATACCTGCCCCGGGCCCTGCCCTGGTTCGCCCGGTTGCTGCTGAACCTGCGTTCGGCGCCGTTTCGCCACACCGTGGCCGGTCTGCGGGCGCTCAATGAACACTCGCTCGCGGCCTGGCACCGGTTGCTCGGTGACATCCAGCGCCCCGACCTGCTGAAGGTGGACGGCTCGCTGCTGGTGTTCGAACGGCCCGAATCCCGTGCGGCCATCGAAGCGCTTCAGGCACGCATGCGCCAGCAACAGGTGTCTGCGGACTTTTGGCAGGCCGGTGCGGTGCAGGCCGTCGCGCCGCAGCTCAGCCCGAACATTCAGGGCGGGTTGTTCTTTCCCGCCACCGGGCATTTTCTCGACCCTTACCGGGTCGTGCGCGAACTGGTCGACGCCGCGAAATCCTGCGGCGTGCAGTTCATGACGCGGCAGGTACAGGGCGGCCGGCTGAACGGCCAAGGCGTCGCGCTGACGACCGACGCCGGCGCACTGCATGCCCGCCGCGTGCTGATCGCCTGCGGCGCCCACTCGGCACCGCTCACCGCTGCGCTGACCGGCCAACGGGTGCCGCTGGACACCGAACGCGGCTACCACCTGATGCTGCCCCAGGAACACGCACGCCTGCCCTTCCCGGTGACCTCGCTGGAGCGCAAGTTCATCATGACGCCGATGGCCGAAGGCTTGCGGCTGGCCGGCACCGTCGAGTTCGCAGGCCTTGAACGCCCGCCGACCATGGCCCGCGCCTGGCAGCTGCACCGACTGAGCGACGGCCTGTTCCGCACCGCGCTGAACGCCGACGCCGCCACCCCCTGGATGGGCTTTCGCCCCTCGCTGCCGGACTCCCTGCCGATCATCGACCAGGCCTGCGACGGCAAGGTGCTGCTCGCGTTCGGCCACCAGCACCTGGGGCTGACCCAGGCGGCGGTGACGGCGGAACTGGTGGCGCGGATGGCCTCCCCGCTGACGGCTGCGGGCGGGCCTCTGCCGGATCTGGCGCCGTACCGGTTGAGCCGGTTCTGAAACGACAAAAGGCCTGCTTTCGCAAGCAGGCCTTTTGTTTCAGCGGTCGAGCTCGATCAACCCTGACGCGCCGACAGCGCCGCGTAGCTGTTCATCAGGTTGCGGTAGTTCGGGATGCGCTGGGACAGCAGGTTGCCCAGCCCTTCGATGTCGTTGCGCCAGTCGCGGTGCAGCTCGCAAGCCACCGAGAACCAGTTCATCAGTTGCGCGCCGGCCGCCGACATGCGGGCCCAGGCCGCTTGCTGCACCGTGGTGTTGAAGGTGCCGGAGGCATCGGTCACCACGAACACCTCGAAGCCTTCGGCCAGCGCCGACAGGGTCGGGAACGCCACGCACACATCGGTCACGACGCCGGCGATGATGATCTGCTTGCGGCCGGTGGCCTTGATCGCCTTGACGAAGTCTTCGTTGTCCCAGGCGTTGATCTGGCCAGGACGGGCGATGTACGGCGCATCGGGGAACATCTCTTTGAGCTCCGGCACCAGCGGGCCGTTGGGGCCTTGCTCGAAGCTGGTGGTGAGCACGGTCGGCAGGTCGAAGAACTTGGCGAGGTCGGCCAGGGCCAGCACGTTGTTCTTGAACTCGTTCGGCGAGAAGTCCTGCACCAGCGAAATCAGGCCGGTCTGGTGATCCACCAGCAGTACGATGGCGTCGTCTTTGTTGAGGCGGTTGTAGGTGAAAGCGGTCATGGGTGGATCTCCTTTTTCATTGTTGAAGTGCGTTGCGTTCAAGATGTGCACAGATTAATGAGTCACCCGCAGGTGATAAACCGGCTGAAACGCGCTTCACCGTCAACTCAAACAGGACAATCCAGCAACAACCTCAAGAGCGGCCCGACCTTGGCGCCGATCCTTGTCATAATGGCCCCCTGCAATACGTCCAGAATGCCCCAAGGAGATGTTGATGCTCGGACGCAACCGGCCAGAGCTGACAACAGACCACGCCACACCGCCCCCTTCCCGCCACGCCAAAGCCGGATCGACCCTGCGCCTGACCGTCAGCTTCATGCTGGTGGTGGTCATTGCCTTCGTGGCGGTCGAGAGCTGGCGCACCTGGCGCGACTACCGGGCCGCGTTCGCCTCTGCCCGCGACTCGGTGACCAACCTGGCCCGCGCCACCGCCCAGCACGCCGAAGACACCATCCGCCAGGTCGACGTGCTCACCGCCGGGCTGTGCGAGCGGGTCGAGGGCGACGGCCTGCAGAACATGGACGTCAAGCGCATCCACAACCTGTTGGTGCAGCAGTCGAAAATCATGCCGCAGCTGCACGGCCTGTTCATCTACGGCCCGGACGGGCAATGGATCGTGACCGACAAGGAGGTCACGCCGGAGATGGCCAACAACGCCGACCGCGACTACTTCCAGTACCACCGCACCCACGAGGACCGGCAGGTGCGCATCGGCCAGGTGGTGGAGAGCCGCTCCACCCACGACCTGATCATTCCCATCTCCCGACGGCTGAACAATCCCGACGGCTCGTTCGCCGGCGTGCTGCTGGGAACCGTGAAGGTCAGCTACTTCGTCGACTACTACGGCGACTTCAGGATCGACGACAAGGGCGCCCTGGTGCTGGCCCTGCGCGACGGCACCATCCTGGTACGCCGCCCGTTCATCGCCCAGGTGGTGGGCAAGAGCCTGGCCGGCAGCGAGATCTTCAAGACCTACCTGCCCAGCGCCAACACCGGCACCGCGCAGATCAAGGCCGTGGTCGACGACACCGAACGCCTCTACGGCTACCGCGCCCTGACCACCTACCCGCTGGTGGTGGAGGCCGGGCTGTCCCGCGACTCGATCATCGCGCCCTGGCGCCGGGACCTGTTGAAGAACGGCCTGGTGCTGGTGTTCCTGATCGGGGTGCTGTCCACGTTCGGGCTCATCGTGCTGAACCAGTTGCGCCAGCGCATGGCCATGGAACGCGAGATCCGCCAGGCCCACCAGACCATGCGCGACATGGCGCTGACCGACAGCCTCACCGGCCTGGGCAACCGCCGCCGGCTGGACGCGGCGCTGGCCGACGAGATCCGCCTGGCCCGCCGCCAGGGTTCGGCGCTGTCGCTGATCATGCTCGATGTCGACCACTTCAAGCGCTACAACGACCGTTACGGCCATGCCGCCGGCGATGATTGCCTGAACGCCGTCGGGCAGGCGATCAGGCAGGCGGTGAAACGCCCCAGCGACCTGGCCGTGCGTTATGGCGGCGAAGAGTTCACCGTGCTGCTGCCCAACACCGACAGCGCCGGGGCCATCGAGGTGGCCGGGCAGATCCTGGAGGCCATCCGCTCCTTGCGGCTTGAGCACAGCGGGCATCCGCTGGGCTACGTCACCGCCAGCGCCGGGATCGCCACCGGCCATCCGGTCACCGACGACGTCACGCCGGCCACCTTGCTCAAGGCGGCGGACACCTGCCTGTATCAGGCCAAGCAACAGGGCCGCAACCGCTGGTGTTGTGCGCACCCGGCATGATCGGCCGGCAGCCCGAGTGCTGGCGAAGGGACCCGAATCAGGTCTGACACACCTGTCAACTCTGACAGTTATGCGCTGTTGGTTTCGTTGCTACGTTACGGGCTCACGGATCCCCCCGTGAGCCTCTACAGGGAGCCAGCCATGAACAACAGCATGAAAGCCTCGATCAGCTACTACGAAGAGACTTTCGTCGGCCAAGACGATTTCGAGATTCTCCGGGTCGGCAACCGCTATGTCGTGCAGGCAAGCCAGACCTTGCCGGACGGTGGAAAGCACTACATTAACTTTCGGGTTCCCGTGGACATTCCGGGCGACGGTTCGCCTGTGACGCTGTCCTTGGTGCTCGACCCCATACAGCCTGATCAAGCCCGTGGCGAGTACATCAGGCTGTCAGCAGGCGGAAGCGGACACTTACTGGGTTCCCGCTCAGGAAAGCTGACCTTGAGCCTGGACGCGCAGACGCAACAGATGAAGGGCGATTTCCAGTTCGAGGTCCGGCTCGGTGACACTCCCGTCAATATCAGCGCGGGCAGCTTCGACATCACAGGCATCACCGATGGCGTCGCAGACACAACCGGCAGCGGCACATTCACGGCCACCAGCGCCTGGGGCGACTTCCGGGCCGATGAAGTGAGCATCGAGCTCAAGGAACTGCCGCTCGATCCCGTCCGTTACTGGGAAGTCGTGGGCCGCATGCCGATGGACACAGGCGTGCCGCCGCAGAAGGCTCACATCGGCCTGTTCATCAAGGAACACGTGAAGGCCGGGCCTCACGACCTCAAAGACAACCCGGATGTCTGGGTCACCTGCTTCAGGCCGCACGCCGGCTATCTGGCTCAAGCCGCGGCCGGAACCCTCACCCTCACGTCGCTTCCGGGAACCGGGCACGCCAAGGGCACGCTCGCGGCGGACTTCGAGGAGAACGGCAAGACCGTGCACGTCAAAGGCGAATTCGACATCAGAAGCGCCACCCGGCACGGCTGAAGCGGCCGAGCACAAAAAAAGCACCCGAAGGTGCTTTTTTTGTGGAGCCGATCAGCGGGAGAACGCTGCCCGGGCCGCGTGCAGTTTCTTGTAGCTGTCGATCAGCCGCAGGTGCCGGTCGAGCCCTTCGAGCTTCATGCTGGTCGGCGTCAGGCCGTAGAAGCGCACGCTGCCGTCCACCGAGCCGATCACCGCGTCCATCCGCTCGTTGCCGAACATCCGGCGCAGGTTGGTCTCGTAGTCGGCCAGTTCCAGTTCGTCGTCCAGGTGCACTTCCAGCACCGCGTTCAGCGCCTGGTAGAACAGCCCGCGCTCGACCGTGTTGTCGTTGTACTGCAGGAAGGCCTCCACCAGTTCCTTGGCCTGCTCGAAACGCTGCAGGGCCAGGTGGATCAGCAGCTTGAGCTCCAGGATCGTCAGTTGGCCCCACACCGTGTTGTCGTCGAACTCGATGCCGATCAGGGTGGTGATGTCGGTGTAGTCGTCCAGCTCGCTGTTGTCCAGACGCTTGCCCAGCACCCGCAGGCTGCGGTTGTCGAGGCTGTGCAGGTTGAGGATGTCTTCGCGGAACTGCAGGGCCTTGTTGGTGTTGTCCCAGATCAGGTCCTCCACCGGGTAGATCTCCGAGTAGTCCGGCACCAGGATCCGGCAGGCCTGCGCGCCGAGGTGGTCGTACACCGCCATGTAGACTTCCTTGCCCAGGTCTTCGAGGATGCCGAACAGGGTCGCGGCCTCCTGGGCGTTGGAGTCTTCGCCGTGGCCGGAGAAGTCCCACTCGACGAATTCGTGATCGGCCTTGGCGCTGAAGAAACGCCACGACACCACGCCGCTGGAGTCGATGAAGTGCTCGACGAAGTTGTTCGGCTCGGTCAACGCATGGCTCTCGAAGGTCGGCGGCGGCAGGTCGTTCAGGCCTTCGAAGCTGCGGCCCTGCAGCAGTTCGGTGAGGCTGCGCTCAAGCGCCACCTCGAAGCTTGGGTGGGCGCCGAACGAGGCGAACACGCCACCGGTGCGCGGGTTCATCAGGGTGACGCACATCACCGGGAACTCGCCGCCCAGCGACGCATCCTTCACCAGCACCGGGAAGCCCTGCTCCTCCAGCCCCTGGATGCCCGCGACGATGCCGGGGTACTTGGCCAGCACCTCTTGCGGCACGTCCGGCAGCGCCAGTTCGTTTTCCAGGATCTCGCGCTTCACCGCCCGTTCGAAGATCTCCGACAGGCACTGCACCTGCGCCTCGGCCAAGGTGTTGCCGGCGCTCATGCCGTTGCTCAGGTAGAGGTTTTCGATCAGGTTGGACGGGAAGTACACCGTCTCGCCGTCGGACTGACGCACGAACGGCAGCGAGCAGATGCCGCGCTGGGTGTTGCCGGAGTTGGTGTCGTACAGGTGCGAGCCGCGCAGTTCGCCGTCCGGGTTGTAGATCTCCAGGCAGTATTCGTCGAGGATCTCGCTCGGCAGCGCGTCTTTCGGGCCCGGCTTGAACCAGCGCTCGTCCGGGTAATGCACGAACGGCGCGTTGGCGATCTCTTCGCCCCAGAACTGGTCGTTGTAGAAGAAGTTGCAGTTGAGCCGCTCGATGAACTCGCCCAGCGCCGAGGCGAGCGCGCTTTCCTTGGTCGCGCCCTTGCCGTTGGTGAAGCACATCGGCGACTGCGCGTCGCGGATGTGCAGCGACCACACGTTGGGCACGATGTTGCGCCACGAGGCGATCTCGATCTTCATGCCGAGGCCGGCCAGGATGCCCGACATGTTGGCGATGGTCTGCTCCAGCGGCAGGTCCTTGCCCGCGATGTACGTGCCCTCGCCCGAGCCCGCACTCGGCATCAGCAGCGCCTGGGCGTCGGCATCGAGGTTTTCCACCTCCTCGATCACGAACTCGGGGCCGGTCTGCACCACCTTCTTCACGGTGCAGCGATCGATGGAGCGCAGGATGCCCTGACGGTCCTTGGCGCTGATGTCCGCCGGCAGCTCGACCTGGATCTTGAAGATCTGGTTGTAGCGGTTCTCCGGATCAACGATGTTGTTCTGCGACAGGCGGATGTTTTCGGTGGGAATATTGCGGGTCTCGCAATACAGCTTCACGAAGTAGGCCGCGCACAACGCCGACGACGCCAGGAAGTAGTCGAACGGCCCCGGTGCCGAACCGTCGCCCTTGTAGCGGATGGGCTGATCGGCGATCACCGTGAAGTCGTCGAACTTGGCTTCAAGCCGAAGGTTGTCGAGAAAGTTGACCTTGATTTCCATGCGGGGTTACCAGAATAGCGGGCTGTACGAATTGGCCGCCATTATCCGGCTTTTGCGCCGGAAGTCTTGTGCGAATGTCGTCCGGTCGCCGGACGGAGCCCTGCGTTGAGCAAACACGGCTAGGTGCGCAGCCTGCGCCATCGCCGATTCTATGGCCGACCGTAACCCAGGAGCCTTGCCCCGTGGCAGACACGCCGACCCGAACCGCCTACGCGAAACGCTTCAACGCCGTGCTCGCCTACATCGACGCCCACCTCGAAGGCGATTTGTCGGTGAAGGCGCTGAGCCGGGTGGCGAACTTCTCCGAGTTCCACTTTCACCGGCAGTTCTCCGCGTTCACCGGCGTGCCCGTCTCGCGCTACGTGCAGCTGATGCGCCTGCGCCGGGCGGCGCACACCCTGACCGCCCAACCCGGCCACTCGGTGCTGGAGGCAGCCTTCGACGCCGGCTTCGAAAGCCCGGAAGCGTTTTCCAGGGCCTTCCGGCGGGCGTTCGGCCACTCGCCCGCCGCCTTTCGCAAGGCGCCGGACTGGAAGCGCTGGCACACGGTCTTCGCCATCCCTCACTTTTCAAGGAACATCGCCATGCAAGTCAACATCGTCGAATGCCCCCGGATCCGCGTCGCCGCCCTCGAACACCGCGGCGCACCGGGCCTGCTCAACGCCAGCGTGCAGCGCTTCATCCAATGGCGCCAGCAGAGCGGCCAGTCGCCTGTCGCCTCCAGCCGCACCTTCGGCATCCCCTACGGCAACCCCGACACCATTGCGCCGGAAGATTTCCGCTTCGACATCTGCGGCGAGATCCACGAAGCCGTGGCGCCGAACGACGTCGGCGTGCGCGAACTCGTCATCCCCGCCGGCCGCTGCGCCGTGGTGCGGCACGTGGGCCCGACCGATCACGTGGGCGAAACCATCTACCCGGTCTACCGCGACTGGCTGCCGGGCAGCGGTGAGGAACTGCGTGATGAACCTTTGTTCTTCGAGTACCTGAGCGTGGGGACGGATGTGCCGCAGGCGCAGTGGCAGACGGATGTGTATGTGCCGCTGAAGTAAACGCGAGGCGCACGTTCGACCTGCGTCTGGCACCCGCGCCGGAGATGCCCGCCGGTCAGTGGTCCGCCAGAAAACGTGACATCGACTGCGCCAACGCATCGAACACCAGCGCGATGCGGCGCACCCGCCGCAGGTCATGGTGCATGGCCATCCAGATGTCCACCCGGAAATCCACCGACTGCGGCAACACCCGCACCAGCCCGTGCCGCCGCGCCAACTGGCTGGAACAGACGCCGATGCCCAGCCCGGCCCTGAGCGCGGCAAACTGGGCCAGGTGATTGTCCGTGCGCAACACCGTGCGGGCCGAGGCGCAGAGAAAGCCCTGCTGCTGCAGAAACCCCACCTCCGTCAGATTGCGGTCGGGGCCGATCAACGGGTATTCGCTCAACTCGTCAGTGCTGCGGGGCGCGCCCTTCTGCCCGAGCAGATCCGCCGTGGCGTACAGGCCGATGCGCAAGTCCCCCACATGGCGGGCGACGACGGCCGCCTCGGTCGGGCGCCGGATGCGCACCGCCACATCGGCCTCCTGCAAGGCCAGGTCTTCCAGGCGGTTCGACACGCTGAGTTCGACCGTCAACTGCGGCTGGGCCGTGCGGATTTCGCGCAGCATGGGCGGCAGCACTTCCACGCCGAGCAGTTGGCTGCTGGTGACCCGCACCGTCCCGCCCGGCACGCTGGCCTCGGCAGAGGCTGCGCGGGTAAAGGCCTCGGCCGCCATCGCCATGGATTCGGCATGGCCGATCAGCTCTCGGGCGGTGTCGGTGGGCATCAGCCCCGCCGGCGAGCGGACGAACAGGCTCATCCCGACGCTCTGCTCTAGCGCATCGATGCGCCGCCGCGCGGTGGCCTGGGCGATGCCCAGCGCACGGGCGGCGGCGGACAGGCTGCCGGTGCGCAGGACGGCCAGGAAGACGCGCTGGGTTTCCCATTGGAGTTGAGGGGCGTTCATACATTTCCTATGAGCGGCTGGGCAAGTTTGATCAATTCTAATCAATCTAAAACTCGCGCATGCTTTACCCGACCCCTCAAATCGCACTGACACGAGACCTGATCCATGACACTTGCCGGTGGATGCCGCTGCGGCGCCGTCACTTACCGTTCCACGACCGACCTGCCGCTGGCGGTCTACGCCTGCCATTGCCAGCACTGCCAGGCCTGGAGCGGCAGCAGCTTCGCGCTGCACGCCCTGCTGCCCGGCGACGCCTTCACCGTCGAAGGCCCCACCACCGAATACGCTTACGAAGACCACGGCGTACGCTCACGCCATCACCTGTGCGCGACCTGCCACACGCGGATCTACAACACCACCTCCGCCGCACCGGGCCTGCGGGTGCTGCGCGCCGGCACACTCCATGAACGCGCCGCCCTGAGCCCCGTGGCGCACATCTGGGTCAAGCACAAACAGCCGTGGCTAAGCCTGCCCGCCGGGATCCCGACCTGGCCCGAAAGCCCCACTCCCGAAGCGTTCGCCGCGGCGTTGAGCGGTGCCGGCCAACCAGCCTCCAACCCTTGAAAGGAGACATCCCCGTGACCGACCCAACCCCCTGCGCCACCGGCAGTTGCCGGTGCGGGCAAGTGACGTTCCAGGCGTCAGGCCGACCGGTCATGACCAGCGCCTGCCACTGCACCGGCTGCCAGAAAATGTCCGCCAGCGCGTTCTCCCTGACCGCCCTGTTCCCCGCCGAACGCTTTGCCGTCACCCAAGGCACCCCGGTCATCGGTGGCCTCCACGGCCCGACCCGCCACTATTTTTGCCCGCACTGCCTGACCTGGCTGTTCACCCGCCCTGCGCAGAACGAGGCGTTTGTCGGCGTGCGCAGCAGCCTGCTGGACAAGCCGCAGGACTATGCGCCGTTCATGGAGACCTGGGTGTCGGAGAAGCTGCCGTGGGCGGGTACGGGGGCGACCGTCAGCTTTGAGGGGTTTCCCGAGGTGGGGGATTATGCGGGGTTGATGGAGCGGTTTTTGCGGGGGTGATGTTGGGTTGGGGGCTGTCAGCAATGTTCGCGCTCTGAATGCTAATCCTGATCCAACCGTGGCAATCTCGTGAAAGTCTTTTGCCGAAAGAAACTACTCTCTGAAGCCTCCCAAGATGGTGGCTATGCTATGGGCGCATCAAAGTTGAAACTGAATGGAGTCAAAAGTTGGCATATTACGTCTTCAACATCGGCCTACCCGCCATTACCGAATGGTGGACGCAAAATCTGAATCGCAAGGTCATTACGGCAGGTTACGCTGGCCAGCCTGGTGATCGAGGCGACGTAATATTGAATCAGCTTGCCACAGGTGACTGGATCATCGCCTACGTCAATCAGCATGGTTATGTAGGAGCAGGAATCGTCCAGGGTGATGAGACTTACCGGCTACATCCACAACTACCGGATGGTTCTTTGTCGGATCATCGACACGAACGTGCAGTCGACTGGCGATATTTTATCGAGGATGTAGGTGATGCTGTCAGCATCCACGAAGCTGATCGACAGCAGCCTCGACAAACTAAGGAGAGTATCGGCTCACAGGCCCTTGCCGAAAGGATCATTGGAAAGATCCAAGCACGTTCAGGTGACCGCAAAGGCAAATATGGGAGGCTGCGATGGGAGCTTGTCAGAGAAGCCGTTTTTGACTTTGGCCGTCCGGTATCAGTAGCGGAGGTTCGGGCACTGATCAAGATGCGAGATCCACAATTCAACTCAAAAAACATCAGACCTGATCTGGAAAAGATGTCAGTCAACAGTGATCTCAGAGCTCACTATCAAGGTGTGAAGAAGGGACGCAGGAGTGACTCTGGCCATCCTGCAGACAGACTCTTCAAAACATCCTCTGGCACAAAGGTGCGCTATGAACCCTATGTTCCTGAAGTTCATGGAATTTGGGTACTGCAATACGACTCCTCAGGCGTTGGCACCGTCTACGAGACACCGCAAACATTGATTGCTCGCGCCTCTGCATTGGCCCGTAAGGAGGTCGATGAAATCGAGATAGCGCCAATCGATGGCGAACTGGATGCTCGTAAGCGAATATTGCTTCAGGTTGCCATGCGGCAAGGACAGTCTAACTTTCGTTCATTGATGCTGGCTGCGTACGAAGAAAAATGCGCAGTTACAAGGTGCTCTACAATCGATGTGCTTGAGGCTGCACACATCGTTCCTTATCGGGGTGTCCACACAAACCGAGCTGACAATGGGCTGCTTTTGAGGTCAGACATCCACACACTGTTCGATCTGGGACGCCTCTGGATTGACCCAGACACGATGACTGTCCGTCTCGCCAGTAGCATGCGGGATACCGAGTATTGGAAGTACGAAGGAACTGAAATCTTGCAGCCAAAAGCCATAAATGATCGGCCGAACCCTGAGCACCTGACCAGACACATTCATGATTTAGAAGCTCCAAAATAGAAAGGAAACAATAAAGAGGGCTCTACGGATAATGAGCCTCGCTCGCTCTCGCGCGAGTAAGCACCAGGGTGCGAAAACCTGCAAAAGGGGACAGATCTATAGTTACCAAAAGATCTGTCCCCCCTTCTGTTATCACTCCACTTGGAGTGTGTTCAGAGCCGAGCCCAAAAAGGAGCCCGCCATGACCGCAGTCGATTACCTCAGGTACTTACGCATCGTGCTGGTGTTGGCGGGCCTTGCGTGCCTCGCCCTCTACCCGCTCATGGTGTTCTGGCCGTCCGGCTGGGCCTGGCACACCGGTCACTCGGACTACCCGCTGATGATCGTCGGCCTCTACGCCACGCTTGGCGTGTTCTTGATCCTGGCCGCACGTGATCCGCTGGCCCACCTGAGCCTGATCGGGTTCACCGTGTGGTCCAGCGCCGTGCATGCCGGCATCATGACCGTCCAGGCGGTCACCCAGCCAGGGCAAATGGGGCACTTGGCGGGTGATGTGCCGGCGCTGTTCATCGTGGCGGTGGCCTTGGCCGTTTTGACGCGGCGTGCGCGGTCGGTCGCTGAGCCCCGGACGCGTAATGGGGCCTGAAGGCCGGGTCAAACACGGTTCGCTTTCTTCAACTCTACATCCCCGCTCTCTGTGCGACAGGACGTCCTCATGCAACGGATTGCGATCTTGGTGATCCGCCAGTAGGTGAGTTGCGTTACAGCGCCCGCACCGGAATGCAGATGTCGCAGCTGAATTCACCGGTCCGGACGTCAAATGCGGTGGCCGCAGAGAACCTCTCAAAGCAAGGCCGGTCGTCGCATTGCAGTCCGCTGGACGGCATCCACTCGCGCGTCAGCCATGTCCAGGCGTTGGCCAGTCCCTCGGTTTTCCCTTTGAAAGCCGCTACGGCATAACGGCCACCCGGCAGGACTTGAGTGTCCACCTGGCCGCCGGCCACAAAATGCGCGGGCACTTCGACGCAAGCGTCATAGCGGCACTTGTCGACCGGCGTGATAGAGGGATCGTCATAACCGATGCCGTAGCACGTTTGGTCACCGAGGCCATTGGAGTGCATCCACGGCGCAATGGCCGCTCGCCAGAATTCGCCGATGGCCGGCCCGTATGGGCCGATCAAACGCTGATACGCGACACGCGCTTTCGGTAGATCAATGATGCGTACTTCCATGGCGATTTCATCCATTGGCCGATAAGAGCCGCCAGATTCACCGAACACGCCCTCGCCTTCCTGATGGAGATTGCCGAAGACCTGATCAGGATTGCTCTCTTGGCCACCGGTTGGCTGCCCGATCGCCGCCGCCTGAGCCTTCAGCCGCTGAGGCGTGCTGTCGCGCCAGGCCGATGGCGTGCAGCCGAACTTGAGCTTGAACGCCCGCGCAAACGCTTCGCCCGACTGGAAGCCGGTGGCCAACGCGGTTTCAAGCACGGTCTCATGGCTGCCGCAGGCCAACCGTAACGCCGCCTTCTCGAGCCGTCGCCGCTGCGCATAACTGCCAAGCGTCTCTCCCATCCAGGCGGCGAAAATCCGATGGAAATGGAAACGCGAGAAGTTGGCGATGTCGGCCAGATGCGCGCCGTCCAGAGGTTGATCGATGTGAGCATCGATGTAGTTGAGCACGCGGTTGATCCGTCGCGCGTACTCAGCGCGGGCGGCTTGGGCGGAGGGTTTGGTGGTCATGTTGGGTAGTCTGAAGGTTACCGTTCATGGGGGGTGAGCTGTTGAGGTTCTGCGACAACCGTAGCTCGTTTTATCGACGAAGGTTTCAGTATTCGCTACTGGCTGATTTTTGCCTGTTGCCGCCGTCAGCTGTGGGTCGAAGGCGGCCTCATTCTCCATGGCGGCGATCGGCCAAAAGCGGACGATCAATCAGGAGTTGTAACAAAGAGTTGTCCGCCATTTAATGAGTGATCGAACATCAGGTTGATGAACCGAAAATGAGTAAATTGGGTTGCACGTGTGGCCATGTGATTACCGATCAGACCGACGGCTTGCCCTATAAGGCGAGCCTGCTTCGCGACGAGGTAGAAAATGAATTTTGGAATGAGGTGCACCGTGAACTCAAACCTCTGGTAGAGGCGGCGGAGTCCGGAGACAAGGCTGCGATCGCCGATGCATTTGGCGAGTTTTCACCCGGGTTCAGCGCTGCTGACGAGCTGCAAGACCGAATATCCAGCCTCTACATTCGCCGAATGTCGACTGCCTACGAATGCCAGAACTGTGGGCGCCTTTGGGTGCAAAAAGATGACAGTGAAAGATTTGTTTCCTATGTCCCTGAGGAAGGTGCATATGGCGCAATCCTGGCAGTGGCATCAGTAAAATCTGAAAATCTGAATTAAGCGTTCGCGATGGGTCGGAAGCGGAGATTGCAATCGGCAGCAATCGGCCAAAAGCGGCCCCCAATTAGCAATACGAGAAGCAGCCATCACCTGAATCTTGCCTCTTGCCAACCGGGGCACCGTGCAGATACTGTCAACCTATGAATCAGCTACGTATTGCCTCGACCACCACTACCACGACCGCCCGAGGCGGGTCGTGAGAGGTGTCGTGAGTCAATAATGCACGATCTTCAAAGGCCCGCCAGTGATGGATAGGGCCTTTTCTTTTGCCCTTGTGTCGCTGGCCCAAACGCAAGGAAAAGCACTATGCATGCACTGTTGATTCTCGATATGCAGGTTGGATTGTTTCATGGCCCAGAAAAACCATGGGCGGGTGAGGCGCTGCTAAACACGTTGAATAGTCTGTTGAATAAAGCCCGCAGGGCCGGCGCGCCCATTTTTCTTGCTCGCCATGTGGGGCCGCCCGGCTCACCTATCGAACCAGAAAGCCCGTTGACGCAATTGGTGGAGGAACTGCTGCTGAGGGGCGACGAAGTGATTTTCACAAAATGCCGGCCTAACGCTTTCGCCATGACTGACCTGGCCGATCGACTAAAGGCTTGTGGTGCTCAAGGCGTGGTGATTGCCGGAATGAAGACCCAGTATTGCGTCGACAGCACCTGCCGCGCCGCACGAGATCTAGGATTCGATGCAGTGCTGATCGCCGATGGTCATACCTGCACCGATACTCCCGCTTTGAAGGCCGAAAGTATCGTCGCTCATCACAATGCAACCCTGGCGGGCCCATTCTGTCGTGTCGTTCACGCTGCGGACTGGCGTTTCTGACCGCCATTGATAGATCGGCTCAAGTTCTGGGTCGATCTGTCCGTTTTGGGTGGCTTGTGTTTCCACGGCAGGCAGCAATCGGCCAGAAGCAGACATTCGGCATCAGGAACCGACAGTGAAGAAACATCGAATGATTTTATCGCGTTGCCGCCTAGCAGAACTTCCACCATCGCTTGCGCGGCAGTGGCAGGTCATGAAGGCGTAGGTACCAGATACGCGGCTCGGGGGTATTGTCCCACGGGCAAATCTCGAGGTATTCGCTCAACGCGTCATAACTCAAACGGTTGCCTAACCCAAACGCTGGCACTTCCACCTCGCGGTCGCCCAAGTAGTAGATCTTTTGCCGCTCATCCTCCGGGCAATCATCTTCCTCAAGGTAAAACTTAGCTGATGCCCAGCGTTCTTCAAACGGTTTCAAGGGCCCGAAATGTTGCACCGGGCTATCGCATGAATGCAGTCGTGATCGCGTCAGAATTCCGTTCTCGATGAATGCGTAGCCGTAGGTGCGCCCGGAGTCGTATTGGCAAAACGGGATGATCATTGCTGGCGAGCCCAGAGTTCTATGCAATTCGCTGGCGTTGTAGTGAGGATTCTCCAGCAGCGGCATAGTTAGCGAGTCGCTGCTGTCAGCGCATTAGCAGGTACGGATTTTCGCGCAGAAGCGCGGTTTCCGGTCTGGCTTGGAGTTTCTCCCGCGCTCAAGAACGTTTTTATACTGCCGTACTCGGAAGAAAACACTCAAAAAACCTGGTAAGTTAAGGGTGATTTACTGCAAAAAATACAGAATACCGAGTAGTTTTTTTGGGAGCAAAAATGATAAATATATACGATGAAGTAGAGTTAATGGCTATACCGTAACAGAAATCCACCATGACAATTAAAGGCGAATTCTATTATGCAGCCTCATTAAAAATCGCACTACCAAACAAAGGAGAGGCTTCTATCTCATTTAAATCTGGAAGCCAATTGGTACTATATTGGGAAGGCGCACGAAAAACTTTACATGCATGCATGCGTGTGATTCAAAACTTTATTCAACTATTGATCCATATATGGAATCCACCGGAGATGCGTTTTTATATCAAAAAGCGAGGAGATATATGACGCTGTATTTGCAACTATTGTGACTGACGCTTCAGCTTAATCAAACTAATATAAATGCAATCCCAATTTCTGTTTTTATCAGTGGTCGCTTTTTCAATTGGAATCAACCGGCAATTTGTGGATGTCCGCTTTTAGCCCAGGCTGTGTGAAAACGCACTGAGTACGTCGATAGCGAAGAGTTGCGTGCATTGCCTGCGGAACAGCAGACGGAAGAGCGAAATGCCCTAGTTGGATACAAAAATGTTCGTAAATGCTGTTTGGACCGCGTCAGCGGCCAAAATAGTCACTGGACGCAAGCGTCCGACGAATTCACCTTCCGAACTCCAGCATTTAGGGCGATGGTGTCCGCGTATTTTTAAGCGGAGCGATCACCCTTATCGCCAGGGTTTCGATGCGCCAACGAAGCTCTTATCCCAAAACCATTCAAAGTTCAAGCCGTTCAGGAATGCCTGCAATCTGGAGCAACCGTGTCCAGTGTCGTCATTGCCGGGTCGCTGCGCAGCGTTAAACGGGCGGCTGGCATCATGAGCCTGATCCAATCGGCGCGCATGAATAGGCATGATCCGTATGCCTATCTCAAAGATGTGCTGACACGACTGCCGACACAGCGGGCCAGTGAGATCGGGTACTTGCTACCGCATCAGTGGACGCTTGCCTGTCTTGTGCAAGGCATGTTGCCTATCCACTTACCAATCATCAGCTGATTGAAAGTTAGCTAATTATCCACACGGCGCTTCTGCATCCAATAAGAGACTCATGTCAAAGCCAGTGATTCGAAAACCTAACTTTCTGTATAAATTCATAGCACGATGATTGTCAGGAGACACTCTGAGCTCTAGCTCACTGATTTTTAGAGCGCCTAGTTCATTTACAAGCTCACAAATAAAACTCTTCCCTATACCTTTACCCTGAAACTCAGGAAGTAAAATTATATCTGACAGAAACGCTGAGTCATTATCAACACTGAACCAAATGTATCCAGCCACCTGCCCCCCAGTTTCGTAAACTCGAAAATGGTTGTTCTTCGTGTTCATTCCTTGCGGCAATGCGACTCTATAGGTTCTGAAAGCCTCTGATCTCGCTTTGGTTTGACTGTAGAGATGGCTGGCCATTAAATCCTGAGCATAATCATCTACAGACAGAATCTCCCATGAATTATATTCGTTATCTCGCATGGGGCGATAAAAAAAAATATCTTTCTCCTTGAGCTCTTCTGTCATTTTTACAACTCCAACTGATTTGTAATGCGTCTGTTCAATAGACCCACGCAGCAGCACTGAATTTAGGGGGTGGGTGTATATCTTCCGGATTCAAATCTTGATCTCATATCAATATTCTAAGAAGCATATCGTCCAACCGCATGCGATCACCCGCGCAGAGCTATTATTACACAGATTTGTCCGTCGACCGAGTGGTAGCAGAGCTGTCCAGTGGTATACGTAAGGTGAACTCACCTAGACAATTCTAGCCATGCAGCAGGCCGCGACCAGACTTGATTATTGGGACGGCGCCCCTCCTGATAACTCCGTGTCCCGGCCTCGCTGGGGTATAAGTTTTTAATCCTTCGATAGCCAGGTTCCGCTGACGGAACCAAACAGTTTGCTCATTAATCCTAGCGTAAGGTGACTCGTTTGTGACTAGCGATCCGTTCCGTGTCCTTGAAGACGCAGATATCGCAGAAGCAGAACGTAACCTTACTTCCATTCTCCTCCCGCCTATGTCGAGTTTTTAAAGGGGGGGGAAGTAACGTGGCGAATGCCTATTTTGAACCTGCTGTTATTCTTCCTGGGAGCAGCGATGTCGACATATTTCAAATTGCCGAGTCAGCATGGAACCATAGCGGTGTACCAAAGGACTGGCTCCCTTTCGTTGAAGGCAATGGCGACTACTTCTGCGTCTCACAAAACCGGTGAGGTAAGTTTTTGGTCTTACAATGGCGCGACGAATGAAAGGTGGCCGAATTTTTCGGCGTGGTTTCAGCAGGTCTGTGTAGAGCGCAATTAATACAACCATGAAAAAAACCGAAAGCGGACACAATAGCCTCGTCTAGATATCAAAATTCAGCCAATTTCCGCCGATGCTGACCGGCAGCTATGGGTCGTAAGCAGACGGCCGCGAACGACTGCTATTGGCCGTTAGCTGCCATTCATGATCGCCAGCATTCCGCAAAGGAAGCCTTGGAACACCTTCACCGATCACTGCAGCTCCTCCTTGGCGCGCCGCAGCAGCCTCGTAACAAGTCGCACGCTGGCCGTGTTCAGCGCCTCGACCATCTACAGCGCCATTGCAAATCCGGCGGCACAATCGCTGGCACCCCACAGACCGTGGGCACTGTCGGTCTAATGGATGCGCGCCAGGCGTAGAAGATGGCTGCCGTGAGTCCAGCTGGCCGGGAGATGGTGGACCAACACGGGCCGGCGTGATTGCCGGGCGAGCAAAAAAAGGCTCCCGCACAGGAGCCAGGTGTGGGAGCAGATTGAGCATAGGGCGGAAGTCAATGTAACGGTGGTGAAAGACCGTAATCGGCCAGTAGTATCAGGCTTGAAAAGCTTCCTGCACGCTGTCTGATTCGAGAATGCTCAAGAGGTGGTGTCGATCAAGCCTCTTGTCGAATCACCGACGGCTCAGTCAGCATCCTCGTTCATGAATGATTGGGCTATGGACGATACGTCCTGGTCGCCATGCCCCATTGATTGCGCGTGCTGAGCCACTTGGCACACAGCGTCGAAGACCGGGGTACGGCGATCACACGCAGCGGAGAACGAAGCGGCAAGGGGCCTGTGCTTCGAGACTTAGGTATCCACACGGCTCTGAAAATGGCGGTGAATGTCTGCTCTTGGCTGTGGATTCAACCGGCCGACGCAACCGCCGGCACGATCAGTACCCTGCGTGACAGCCAGGAAGTGATTGATGTCTGCCGCCGTCAACAGTCAGGCAACCCGCCCCCCCCGCTCCCATCAACATCTGCACCAGATTCTCCGGCCACACCGTTTCCCGCGTAGTGTTCAACGCCTGAACCGACCACCAACGATGCTCGGCCATGACCTTCTTCTCATGCTCGGTCCATTCCGCACGGCAGAGGCCGTTGTCCGGAACATGCACGACAAAGTATTGCTCGACCGCCAACACAGGCTCCCCGCTCGGCAGCAGCAGCGACACTCTGCGCTACGCCACGGGGCCGGCCACTTCGTTGACGTGTATGCCTGTTTCCTCGCGCAGCTCACGGATGGCCGCGGCGTGAAACGTCTCGCCCTCCTCCAGGCCGCCGCCGGGCGTTGCCCAGTGGCGGGTGCCGGCCAAGGCATCGTCGCGGTGGCAGAACTTGAACAGCAGGACTTCCAGAGAAGGGTTGATGACCAGTAACCGGGCGGCCTTGCGCTCTCGCATCTATACGTTCCCTGAGTGAAAAGGCATTTCCAAAGTCTTGGCGATCCTCGCCAAAATGCCCTTGCAGGCGTCAGAAACCACGAGCGGCGGTTCGTTGATCATGTAGAGCAAGTGTTCGAACGCCACGCCCGCCTCGTTGTGGTCGACATAGTCCAGCACAATCTCGCTGCCGTTCTCCAAGCCCGCCTGCGCCAACGCATGGTCATCGGGCACAGGGCCGAGCTGTTCGTAGGCCGTGGACATCAGGGCTGAGACTTCCTTGAGTGCCTCGATGAAGTCGGCCCTCAGGTCGTTGTTCGGGCGCGGCATCACAAGCGCTCGCTCGACAAGCGACTGACGTCTTTGCCTTGAAACACCTTGACCGCCGCATCGAAGAGCAAATAGTGAGCGGCCCGCGCCAGCACCGCCGCAGTGACGGCCAACAACACACTCACGCCGACCTGGCTGTCGAACGACTCGACGGCCATGCCGAGCGTGCTCTGGGCAATCAGGGCGCACGCGATGGCCAGGACATTGCAGGCGATCGCACTGCCGTGAAAGGCGAAGAGCGCAACGACCCATGAAAGCATCACAAGCCCGAGATCTTTTGGGGCTGCACCCATCAAAACCGGCCATATGGAATAAGCCACATACGCAATGATGATGAGTGCAAGAAAAGGGGGAGGCATTTTCATTTCGAGGCGTCGCGATCGGCTGGATTGGCTGCAAGCAAGCGGGGCCGGGATGCTATCCCTGTTTTCAATGACTGTCTGTAGCGCTTCTGTGAAGCGATCCGTCAACGGCAAGCCTTTGCGGCGACCGGACGCAAACGCATTTGAAGGTTGCCGGGCGATTTGATGAAATGGCCGCGCGGCTGTGCGAAGCAGCCGTCGTCTGAAGAGAGTGGAAAAATGAACCGTCGCAAAAAGATCAATCAACTGCTCAAGGCCCACGCGAAAAAGGCCAGCGCCAAACTGGCGCCCAAGAGCAAGCCCAAATACATCTGCAAGGCCGACCGGTTGAAGATGGCGGCCGAGGCCAGTCAGCCGTCGGCCGAGGCTGCGCAGGACGGCGCCGCGCCGGTTTGACCGCTCGGGGCGGTCCGCTGCGCTGGCGCCCCGCCCTACCGCTGCTGCAAGGCGATCTTGACGCCCAGCCCGACAAACAGCGTCCCGATGATTTTCCCTTCCCAGCGCCGCAGCCTCGAAAGGCCTTTGATGCACCGGCTCAACGGGCGGATGCTGACGGAAATCAGGCTGGTGTAGATCGCGCTGAGCCCTGAGAAGATCAAGCCCAGCACGGCGAACTGGCTCAACGACGAGCCTGATTCCGGATGGATGAACTGCGGCAGGAACGCCAGGAAGAAAATCGCGGTTTTCGGGTTCAGCACTTCGGCGCCGACCGCCTGAAAGTAGGCCTGGCCCGGCGTCACGGCGGGCAGTTTGGCCTGTGCGGCTGCGCCCGGCTTGGCCAGAAAGGCGCACACGCCCAGGTAGATCAGGTAACACGCCCCGACGATCTTCACCACATTGAAGGCCAGCGCCGACGTCATGAGAATGGCCGACAGCCCCAGCGCCGCGCTGAGCGTATGGACCAGGTCGCCGGAGGCGACGCCCAGCCCGGTGGCGATGCCCACTTTGCGTCCGCCCTGCAGGGTGCGCGTGATGACCAACAGCACGGCGGGGCCGGGAATCAAGAACAGGCCGATCACCACGGCCACGTACGTCACGATAGATGCCGGATCGAACATCGCGTATCCCCCTCAAGGCAGTTCAGCGCCACAGTTATCCTGATCCAGCCGCCGAAAGCAACCGAGGGCCTTTCTCCCCGTGCGCGCCGACGTGAAAACAGGCTTAATGCCCAGGCAACTGAATGGCCCCGCATCGGGTGTCGACCACGGACGAAGGCAGGCGCGCCCAATGGCGGCCCCTGGTTGTTCGTGCTCTTTTCTGCTCAAGGACGATAACGACATTGAAAACAGCTTTCGGCGCCCTGCTCCTGACCGGCCTGACAACCCTTGCGCTGGCTGACGAGAACCCGGTCGGCTTCCATGCTTCGACACTGCCGGACACGGGCAACGGGCGCGCCGTGGAAATGGTCGTCTGGTATCCCGGCGCGACGGCCGCCGCAACGCAACTGATCGGCGATGACGTGGTGTTCATCGGCGCACCCGCCGTGCGCGACGCGCCGCCCGCGGCCGGCGAGCATCCCTTGGTCGTGCTGTCCCACGGGTTCAGGGGCAACTGGAACAACCAGACCTGGCTGGCCAGTGCCTTGGCTCACCGGGGTTACATCGTCGCCGCCGTCAACCACCCCGGCACCACCACCCACGACCGCAGCCCTGAGGCCGCGGCGCAGTTGTGGCAACGTCCCGTCGACATCAGCCGGGCCATTGAGGCCGTCACCGCCCAGCCTGAGCGGTTCGGTGCGGTGGCCGAGCGTCGGATCGCGGTCATGGGCCACTCGTTGGGCGGCTGGACTGCGCTGGAAATCGCCGGTGCCCGATTCGATCCGCAGCGCTTCGCCGATGACTGCAAAGCCCACCCGAAATTGGCCAGTTGCACCGTTTACCGGCAGATGAACCCCGCAGGCACCGCAGCATCCAAAACCGCCCAGAGCGCCGACTGGCGCGATAAACGCGTCACAGCGGTGGTCACGTTGGACCTGGGCCTGTCACGGGGGCTGACCGATGCAAGCCTTGCCGCGCTGCCGGTGCCCGCGTTGGTGATCGCCGCCGGCGTACCGTCGCCGGAGCTGCCCGCACAGCTGGAGTCCGCCCACTTGGCCAAGCGTTTGCCCCCGGCCTCAAGCACTTACGTCGAAATCAGCGACGCCAGTCACTTCAGTTTCCTTTCGCTGTGCAAACCCGGCGCGCAGGCATTGCTCGAAGAAGATTCGCCCGGCGACGGCATCATTTGCCGGGATGCCGACAACGGCCGCCCGCGTGAGGCGATCCAGCAGCAGGTGACTTCGCTGATCACCGAGTTTCTGGCGCAGACGCTCCCTGGCCGATGAACGGCGGAATCCACCGTCGCAAGCCCCGACACCTCCCCCAGCATCACCAGTTGCGCGAATGCCGACGGCGGTCTTGCGGTGAGATGGATGACCTCTGGAGAGACCTGAAACGATGAACCGCCGGAAGAAGATCAATCAACTGCTGAAGGCTCACACCAAAAAGGCCAGCGCACGGCCTTCGAGACAATGACGATGTCCCGCTTATCGCTCGTGAAAATTGACTTGAGTGAAGTCAGAAGTTCCGCCGAACTGCATGCTGTATTGAGAGATTCTTTTCAGTTCCCTAGCTGGTACGGCTGCAACTGGGATGCTTTCTGGGACGCCATTACGGGGCTCGTCGAAATGCCTCGGCACCTGCATCTTTTAGGGTGGAACACTCTGTCGGGGCGATTGCCGGAAGAGGCAAGGTTCCTGCAGAAATGCCTCGCACACATGAAAACTGAGTACCCGGAATTCGCGCCGGATGTCGAGTTCCTGTAGTTGGTTTTCAGGCCGACACTCAACAACCGCCCTGCAAATAATCACTCTGCGGCCAGCCCACATCGGCCCGCCGCAGAGGTTTTGCCCTTACGTCTTGGGCTCGACGTTATCCAGCGCCTGATTCACCGCCACCTCCCCCAGCATCACCAGTTGCGCGATGCCGACGGCGGTCTTGCGGTGGATGGGCTCCAGCACGGCGGCGAAGTTGTTGAGCATGGCGCCGGCCGAGCCGAGGGATTCGCTGGCGTTGGCCAGCAGGGACTCGGTGTCGTAGACCGGGTTGGCCAGGTACATCGGCTCGGGCGCCTGACGGTGGCCCAGCAGAGGGGACGGAGGGTTGAGGTAGTGGTCGAGGGCGCGTTCGGCGGCTTCGTTGAGTTTTCGGGAATCGGCGGATTCGTAGGGGGACGCCGGATCGGTGACGGGTGGATTCGGTGTTGGTTTGAACATAGATGAATCTCCTGGGCAAACGTTTTAGGAGTCATCACCCTTCGCTACCAAACGAAGGGTGGCGACCATACACAGGTTGGTAGACCGGTCCAGGAACCCGGCGCTTCCGAAGAAGCCCTGCGCATGGCCACCATCAAGCACACAGACGAAAGCGACGTCTGCGCAAGGTGGCGTAATGCGCCTGGAATGTCCGGGCTACCAAACCCGATCACTGTTCTTCAGTGACCCGAAAACGATAAGACCCGCCCCCCAGACGCACAAGCCGGCGGATTCTGGCGCAGGCGTAGGCAACGGCGCAAGGCGTCGTAGCCTTGGGGAAGTAACCGTGGGTGTCTTTAAACGCAGCGGTTTAAACAGCCGCCCCCGTGTTTGGCCGGCACGAACGCCCTCCCCCCGGTTATTAGCTAATAGCCCCTTCATTAAACCGTCTCTGAATCGTTGTATTAGGATAGGATCCAATTTCCGACGCGCAGTCACCGGCCACGGAGTTGGCATCCGGTGTGTCGGAAACGAGTAACCCATAGCCACTCATGGATGAAACATATGAACTCACATCTGTTCCCCCACATCGGCAAGGTCATCGCCAGCACCGGCAGCCGCCACTTTCCGCGGATGCTGCATGACCTGATCCGCACGCAACTGGCGGTGGATGCCATGCATATCCGACAGATGCGCGTGGAGCCGGTGGGCCGCTCGGCGGCCCGCAATGCCCCGGAAGAGGTGAAGAACCCCGCCCTGCTGGCCGAGACGGTATTTTCCGAACTCAGCACCGTCGGCCCGTCCAGCAAGCCCGCCGAATGCGAGCCCGCCGCCGCCACCGACGCATCGCAATTGCACCTGACCCGGCGCAAGGACGGCTACCGCTACGTGATCTCCGTGTACCGCTGCCCTTCCCAGCGCTTTTCCGCCCAGGAGCGCGGCCTGCTGCAGGACATCTCGCCGGTGCTGCTGCCCATGGTGGAAAAGCACATCCACGCCCTGCAACCGCCGGAGGAACACCCGCAGGCCTTGCTGGAAAGCGTGCAGCAAGGCCTTGACACCCTGCGCCAGCGCTTCCACGACCGCGTGCAGCAACTGGGCCTGCGCCTGTCCAACCGCGAAACGGAAGTGTGCGTCGGCCTGCTCGCCGGGCGCACCGCACCGGAGTTGGCCGAGCAGCTGCAACTGAAGGTCAACACCGTGGAGAGCTACCTCAAGCGCGCCGCGATCAAGCTGGGCATCAGCGGCCGGCACTCGTTGATGCGCTGGATGTATTCGCCGGAGGAGCACGCCACCGACGCCGCGTGATACGCGCACGACCGCCGGGGAGCCAGGATGCGCTCCCTGGCGGTCGTGCTCATGCCGGCGCCTCGGCTTGAGCCGCCAATTCCGCTTCGCGCTGGGCGATGGCGGCTGCAAGCGCCGGGGAGCGTTGGGCCCATTGCTCGGGGGGCAGGGGGTTTGACCATTCGAGGATGTCGGGGTGGGTCAGTTCCGGTGGATAGGAAAGCTTCCAGTCCTGCAGCTTTTCCGCCAGATAGGTGCCCAGAATCGTGATGCAGAAAATGCCCCACACAACACTCACTATGTCCCCTTTGCGCACATCGACGAACAGCGATCCGATTTGTGTTTCTTCGTAAGGCGCTATGCCGACTCGGCTGTCGGGGACGGAGTCTGGTCCGATCTCCATGTAGCTGCGCATGCACTCCCACAACGCCATCGCCGTGGTGCCGCCGCCGCAATGGAAGCCCAGCGAAAAAAATTTATTGTCTTCCAAAGCATTCGGGTCGGGGTTTTCGAAGCCGATGACCAACAGGCCCATCGTGGCCCTGCCGCCCTGACTGACCGATGAATGCTGGGTGGCGGCAGCGGTCACGGTTTCCCAAGGGACGATCCAGTATTCGCCGTTGTCGCGGGGCACGCAGACTTCGCGGCGCTGGCGGTTGAAGCGGACGGGCAAGGGGACTTCGCGGAACAACCCCTGGATTACAAAAATCGTAGGGATACCCATGATTAACAGTGCTGCAAACCAGATCAATCCAGGGTCTGGGGTGATGTACCCCATAAATACAAAAACCAGCAGCGACGGCCACATCACCATCACGACAGAACCGATGCTGTAATTGCCGATGTCAATAAAGACATCGTTCTTGCGCCAGATGGTATTGATCACGTCACAGGGTTTCTCCCCCGTAGGGATCGGCAACGGCGCCAGATAGTCATTGCGCGAAAACAGCCCTTTTTTCGTGGTGCCGGCCGTTGGCGTGCTCATGCCGGCGCCTCGGATTGAGCCGCCAATTCCGCTTCGCGCTGGGCGATGGCGGCTGCAAGCGCCGGGGAGCGTTGGGCCCATTGCTCGGGGGGCAGGGGTTTTGACCATTCGAGGATGTCGGGGTGGGTCAGGTCGGGCGGCGGCGATAATTTCCAGGTTTGCAACATCATCGCCAGGGGTCCATTCAAGAGGATGCCGCCTATCACCAGCCACACCGCCTTGCCGAACTCCTGCGCCACCCAGTATTGCCGGATACCATCCAGATACGCACAAGTAGTACCCCAGAAAACGCCCCGGCCCCGCAGCTTTTCCCGGCCGCCCTCAAAGTCGTTGGTCTGCGGCAAAACCTGCGGCCCGATCTCCATGTAACTGCGCATGCACTCCCACAACGCCATCGCCGTGGTGCCGCCGCCGCAAGGGAAGCCCAGCGAAAAATGCCTGTTGTCCTCGCTGGCGGTCGGGTCGGGGTTTTCGAAGCCGATGACCAGCAGGCCCATCGTGGCCCTGCCGCCCTGACTGACCGATGAATGCTGGGTGGCGGCGGCGGTCACGGTCTCCCAGGGGACGATCCAGTATTCGCCGTTGTCGCGGGGCACGCAGACTTCGCGGCGCTGGCGGTTGAAGCGGACGGGCAAGGGGACTTCGCGGAGGAGGCCCTGGATCAACCAAAAAATCGGGAGGGCCATGATGCAGGCGCCCAGGATAAGAACATCGCGACTGAATTCAGGGTCGATGTTTCGAATAAAGAATGAAATGGCTAAAAACAACACAACTCCCGGCCACATCGCCATCACCGCCGAACCAATGCTGTAGTTGCCGATGTCAATAAAGACATCGTTCTTGCGCCAGATGGTATTGATCACGTCACAGGGTTTCTCCCCCGTAGGGATCGGCAACGGCGCCAGATAGTCATTGCGCGAAAACAGCCCTTTTTTCGTGGTGCCGGCCGTTGGCGTGCTCATGCCGGCGCCTCGGATTGAGCCGCCAATTCCGCTTCGCGCTGGGCGATGGCGGCTGCAAGCGCCGGGGAGCGTTGGGCCCATTGCTCGGGCGGCAGGGGTTTTGACCATTCGAGGATGTCGGGGTGGGTCAGGTCGGGGGGTGGATTCAGTTTCCAGCGCTCCAGCACATCGATCAGCAATGTGTTGAATATGAAAATTCCGCAGAACCCTTCCCACAGTGCGGTTATGAGCCAACCTCTCAATTTCGCAGCGTTGATCAGATCGTCCAGGTATGTCGCCCAGATTCCCTTAGACCAATCGAATCGAGCGGTTTGATCCTCAACGGCTTCCGGCCCGATCTCCATGTAACTGCGCATGCATTCCCACAACGCCATCGCCGTGGTACCGCCGCCGCAAGGGAAACCCAGCGAAAAATGCCTGTTGTCCTCGCTGGCGGTCGGGTCGGGGTTTTCGAAGCCGATGACCAGCAGGCCCATCGTAACCCTGCCGCCCTGACTGACCGATGAATGCTGGGTGGCGGCAGCGGTCACGGTTTCCCAGGGGACGATCCAGTATTCGCCGTTGTCGCTGGGCACGCAGACTTCGCGGCGCTGGCGGTTGAAGCGGACGGGCAAGGGGACTTCGCGGAGGAGGCCCTGGATCAACCAAAAAATCGGGAGGGCCATGATGCAGGCGCCCAGGATAAGAACATCGCGACTGAATTCAGGGTCGATGTTTCGAATAAAGAATGAAATGGCTAAAAACAACACAACTCCCGGCCACATCGCCATCACCGCCGAGCCAATGCTGTAGTTGCCGATGTCAATAAAGACATCGTTCTTGCGCCAGATGGTATTGAGCACGTCACAGGGTTTCTTCCCCGTAGGGATCGGCAACGGCGCCAGATAGTCATTGCGCGAAAACAGCCCTTTTTTCGTGGTGCCTGCCGTTGGCGTGCTCATCGTTTGTCCTTGGGTTGCAGGTAAATGGCGCCGGGGTGATCGTCGCCGAGCGGGTAGTTCGGCACGCGATCCAGCTCGGGGGTCGGGTCGCCCCGCAGCGCGACGACGCCGGTGTCGTTGTTCAGGGTAAACGCCAGCCCTCGCTCCCCGCCGATGAACGTGCGGGCACCGAGCATTCCGGTGAGGGGCGTGCGGTAACGCAAGCGGAACGACACCGTGCTCGGCGGGGAACCGAGAACGTTCGGCAGTTCCTTGAACGGCCCGCTGAGGCGCAGCCCCTGGCCTTCCTTGACCGGTATCCACCCGCACCGGCTGCCGGCCAGCCAGTGCGGCGCCAGGTCTCGCCAGGGCCGCGGCGCCTTGTAGCCGTTGGCCGGGCTGTTCTTGATCAGGTGCCTGTAGCCCTGGGTGTCGATGGGATCGCCGATCATGCTCAGCTCCAGGTAGGCACTGCCGGGTTCGGCGCCCGGCAGGTCGATGGTCAGCGCGTCAACGGCGCTGACATGTTTCAGGCCGGCAAAGCTGTCGTCACGGGCCGGCCTTGCGCTGCTGCTCATGCTGACCCGAGGCGTATAGAGGATCAGGTACAGGCGGTCGAGCTCGTCCTGCTGGGCTTTCGGCGCGATGGGCGCCAAATCGCCCGCCCGTGCCTTGGACCAGCAGCAGGTGCTCAGGAAATGCTGCAGCGGCGTTTTCTCGAAGATCCAGGCCGTCAGGTACAGCACGCCCAATGCGGCGATGACCCAGTTCAGCGGGCCCATGCACAGCGTGTAGCGCAGGATGGCGACGTCCACAGTTATAGAACCGGCCAAGGCGCGGGCGGTGTAGCCAAACCCTAAAATCGCTTGGGCACCGAAGGCGGCTGCTTGCCCACCGACCACGATCTGACGCAATTCCAGCCATGGATCGACGGCGTTATGGGCCTTTTCAATTTGCTCCTGCAGAGACTTGAATTCGGACGATGCTGCAACCGCCGACAACCCACCAATCACCCCACCAAACAACGTAAGCACTGGAGCCGCAGATAAACGAATGAAGAATCTATCCCTCCCCAACCCCACCCTAACCTGACTATCCACCACCGCCACCAACGCCGCCGCCCCATACAAACTCGCCGAAACCGTGTCATTCACCCGCCGGCTTCCCATTCCCTCCAGCACCGCAGCCTCGCGCAAGTAGTTCTGCACATTCACCACGTTCACCAGCAACGCCGCCAACGGCACCACGCCACCGCTGTTGACCACCGCCGGCGAGTTCAGGATCCGCTCTCCCCGCCCGGCCCCGATCGCCTTGCCGGTCTTGCGCACCCATTCATCCAGGGCTTCGGCCCGTTGACCCAGCAGCTTCCACACCTGCCGCGCGCCCTCGTTCACGCGCTGCAAGCGGCTTTCGCCGCCCAGTCTTGCGGCGATGAAAAGGCTCATCCACGACGCACTGAAGCTGCTGTCGCCCTTGAGCAACAGCAGCGCGGCGCCCAGCCGGTTGACCAGCATGTTCCATTGGCTGGCGGTGTCCCGGGCCATGCCGGCGATGTCGTCGAGGATGTCGCTGCCCAGCGGCGCCAGTGCCTGATGGGTGGCGCTGAGGTTGTCGGCGGACAGCGCGGCCAGCAGTTCGCTCAGGCGCGAGGCGTTGTTGACGGCGGCTTCCAGCGACGGCGTCCAGGCGTTGAACAGTTGCCGCAGGGCGCCGCCGTCGGCCGAGCGCACATGGTCGGCGTACTGCTCGGCCCCCTGGGCGCGGATGCATTGGGCGCTCAGGCAGCCGGCGGCCAGTTCGCTCAGCCACCGGCGCGTCGGCAGGTCGTCGTAGTCGACGAACCAGGTGCCGCTGGCCGAGCGTTTGAGGTACACGCCACGGTCGGCGAACAGCACCGTGTGGCGCTGCTCCAGCTGCCGGAAATGCGCGGCGGCGGTGTCGCTGAACCACGTGTCCATCGCATCGAGGTCGATGTAGTCGCCGACCTTGGCGCTGAAGGCATGGTTGTCGCGGTTGGCGCTTTTCTGCGCCCGATACTCGCGGACAACGGCCTGGATCTCGTGGTGCAGGTCGGCCGGGATGAAGCCGCGCACCGGGGCCAGGATCTCGGCGATCCGGGCATCGCGGGCCGCCGTTTCTGCCGGGCCCGGCTGCCCGCCGTGCTGACGGGCGCGGGTTTCGGACTTCAGTTCCTCATCCAGCCGATGCTGGCTGTCGAGGATGACCTGCCCCTGTTCGGGCGTGAGCCGGATGTCGCGGTCCTTGTAGCGGTAACTGAGGTCGCCGGCCAGTTCGGCGCCATCCTCGGTGATCAGGCTGCGCACGAAGCCGCCGATGCTCAGGCGCAGGCTGTTCTCGCCCAGCCACTGCTCGTGATCGGCTTCCAGCCGTTCCTGTTCGTGGTTGATGTCGCGCAAGACGCCCAGGTCGTCGTCCAGGCAGGCGAACACCGCGTACAGCCCCTCGGCTTGGGTCTTGGCATTGTCCAGCCAGTCGCGGGTGCCCTGCCCGTCCCATGGTTCGGCGCTCCACTCGCCCGGCGGCTGGTCGCTGGCGCCGGGGTGTTGCGCGATGACACGCTCGCGCTCACGGGCGCGGTGCATGGCATCGGTGTAGGCCTTGATGTTGGCCCGGGTCGGATCCTTCAGCAGCGTCGCGCCGAGGGCGTCGGTGTCCTCGGCGTTGTCCTTGCGGTCGGCCTTCATCGAGCGGGCGTAGGTGCCGGGGATGAGTTCGGCCATGACCGCCTCGCCCTTGTCCAGCGGCGGGCAATGCGGCGCCTGCAGTTCGTCGGCCACGGTGCGCAAGGCGATCTGGCGCATGTGCTGGCGGCGCTTGGCGTCGCTGTCGCCCAGCGCCCGGCAGTGTTCGGCGTTCAACGGAAATTCGCTGTACAGCATCCAGGCGTCGTGGACTTTCGCCAATCGCAGGCCGGCCGACGGCGCGTCGGCCACCGGGCCGGGGGCAGCATCCAGCGCCTGCTCCTGCAACAGCCCCTGCGGCGAGACGGCAAACCGCCTGAGCGGCCCCTGATGCTGCCAGAGGTACACGAACCCTTCCCGCAGGCGACGGGCCGCCATCGGGCGGCTCCCGGGGGTGACGCCGGGAATGACGCAGGCGCTTTCGGCCTGCTCGTGCGCCAGCGCATAACGCACCGGCACGACGAACAGCTCGGCCTGGCTCGCCGGGCACGGCATCACCGGGCTGTTGATGTCCACATGGGGCTGGGCTCTGGCCGCGCGGTAGGCCTGAGCAGCCTGGTCAACCATGGCTAGTTTTTCGGCGCTCATGGGGCGAGGTCCTTTTCAGTCAGTAACTGCTGCGTCAATGCGCTGTTGAGGTTGTCCAGCCGCTGATGGGGGGTGACGCCGGGCTCAACGTGGATGCGGCAGGAGGTGCCGAGGGCTTCGGTGCTGCTGAAGGCCAGCACCCTGGAGTCGTGACGGAAAGGGGGAATCCGCAACACGAAGTGCGCCGCGTCGGTCGGCCGATACATACGCTTATCCTTGCGCAATGAGGAAAGGAGCGCGATGTCCAAACCCTCCATGGTTCGTGCTCGCGAGAATGGGCGGGCACGCTACCAAGGCCAAAAACGGATAGCTGTAGGGGGATTCTCTAAATTTTGAAGGACGCTTCTGTTGCGAAAATAAGCTGTTCAACAAGCGCAAAAAAAGCCGCGATCATGTCGCGGCGAATTGTCATGGGCGCCCGTTCAGTCCCGCGCCAACGCCTCGATCGGGTCGAGCCTGGACGCGTTGCGCGCCGGGACGAAGCCGAAGACGATGCCGATCAGGCTCGAACAGACCACGGCGGTGAGCACCGCCAGGGGCGAGAACACCATTTCCCATTCCTTGATGAACACCGAGAACAGGTGGCCGATGGCGTAGCTCAGGGCGATGCCGATGGCGCCGCCGAGCAGGCAGACCATCACCGCCTCCACCAGGAACTGCTGGCGGATGTCCGACTGCCGGGCGCCGACGGCCATGCGGATGCCGATCTCGCGGGTGCGCTCGGTGACCGACACCAGCATGATGTTCATCACGCCGATGCCGCCCACCACCAGGGAAATCACCGCGATCAGCGACAGCAGCAAGGCCAGCGAGCGGCTGGTCTTCTCCACGGTCTGCATGACGCTGTCGAGGTTGTTGGTGAAGAAGTCCTTAGTGCCGTGGCGCTGCAGCATCAGTTTGGTGACGTTGTCTTCCACCACTTTGCTCGGCTGGCCGTCCTTGATGCGCACGCTGATGCTGTCCAGGTAGCGCTGGCCCAGCAGGCGTCCGGCGGCGGTCTCGTAGGGCACCCAGACGTTGAGGGTCTTGCTGGCGAACAGGTTGCGGTTCTCCGCCGCCACGCCGATCACCGTGCACGGCAGGTTGCCGATCAGGATCACCTGTCCCAGCGGATCGACGCCGTCGCCGAACAGCCGGTGGCGGGTGTTGTAGTCGATCACCACCATCTGCGCCTGGCGCCGGGCGTCGCTTTCGCTGAACGGGATGCCCACCTCCATCTTGATCCCGCGCACCTGGAAGTACTGGTGGCTGACGCCGTTGACCTGGGCATCGACGTCGATGTTGCGGTAGCGCAGCAACTGGTTGCGCCCCACCACCGGGGTGGCGCTGTCGACGTAGAACAGCCCGTTGAGCGCGGTCACGTCGGCGGGCACCAGGGTTTCGATGGAGCCTGAGCGGCTGTCGCCGAAACTGGCGCCGGGGTAGATGTCGATGGTGTTGCTGCCGATGGCCTGGATGTCGTTGAGCACGTAGCGCTTGGCGCCCTCGCCGATGGCCGAGATCGACACCACCGAGGTGATGCCGATGACGATGCCGAGCATGGTCAGCAACGTGCGCATGCGGTGCGAGATCAGCGCGACCCAGGCCATGTTGAACGCTTCCTTGAACAGCCCCAGGCTCGCCACCAGGCGCCGGGTGCCGCCGGCCTTGGGGGCGGCGGCGGTGTCGTTGGGCAGCGCATCGGCCTCGCGCTCGTTGCGCCGGTCGCTGAGGATCTCGCCGTCGCTGACTTCGATGATCCGCTCGGCGTTGGCCGCGACCTTCGGGTCGTGGGTCACCAGAATCACCGTGTGCCCCGCGGCGTGCAGCTCAAGCAGGATGCGCATCACTTCCTTGCCGCTGGCGGTGTCGAGGGCGCCGGTGGGTTCGTCGGCGAGGATCACTTCGCCGCCGTTCATCAAGGCCCGGGCGATGCTCACCCGCTGCTGCTGGCCGCCGGAGAGCTGGCTGGGCCGGTGGGTGAGATGGCCGTCCAGGCCCAGCCGCGCCAGCAGTTCCTTGGCCCGGGCGTGGCGCTGCGGTTCCGGGGTGCCGGCGTAGATCGCCGGCATCTCGACGTTGTGCACCGCGCTCAGGTGCGGCAGCAAGTGGTAGCGCTGGAAGATGAAGCCGAAATGGTCGCGGCGCAGTTCGGCCAGGGCCTGGTTGTCCAGGTCGCGGGTTTCCTGGCCGTTGATTTTGTAGCTGCCGGCGGTGGCGTAGTCGAGGCAGCCGAGCAGGTTCATCAGGGTCGATTTGCCGGAGCCCGAGGCGCCGATGATCGCGACCATTTCCCCGGCCTCGATGGTCAGGCTGATGTTGTTCAGCGCCAGGAACTCACGGTCGCCGGCGGTGAAACTGCGGCTGATGCCGCTCAGTTGCAGCAAGGGTTCGCTCATGCTCACGCCCCTGCCGTGCGGGTCACCGGATCACCGATCACCACCCGGTCGCCTTCGGCCAGGCCCTGGTTGATCTGCACCTTGACGTTGTTGTTGATGCCGGTCTGCACGTTGCGCGCCTGGGCATGGCCCTTGGCGTCCAGCACCCGCACCGGGAAGCTGCCGTCGGCGTTGCGCGGGCCCAGCGCGGCCACCGGCACGGTCAGCACCGACTTGGCGGTGTCGAGCACCACCCGCACCTGGGCGGTCATGGCGATGCGCAGGCGGTGGTCGGGGTTGGGCACGTCGAACAGGGCGTTGTAGAACACCGCCGTGTTCTGCTTCGGCGTGCCGGCCGGCGGGGTTTCGAGGAAGTTCTGCGGCGCAGGCTCGGTGCCGCGCAGCTTGCCGTAATAGCGCTTGTCCTCGCCGAGGATGGTGAAGTACACCTCCTGCCCCGGCGCGATGTGAATGACGTCGGCCTCCGACACCTGGGCCTTGACCGTCATGGTGTCCAGGTCCGCCAGTTTCAGCAGCACCGGCGCCAGCTGGTTGGCGATCACGGTCTGGCCTTCCTGGGTGACGATGCCCACCACGTCGCCGTCGATGGGCGCGACGATCCGGGTGTAGGCCAGGTTGACCTTGGCGGTGTCGATCTGGATGTGCGCGCTCTTGATCTGCGCATCCAGCGCCAGCAGGTTGGCGGCCTGCACTTCGTAGTTCGACTGCGCGGTCTCGAAGTCCTGCCGCGAGATCGACGCATCGTCCTGCAAGTCCCGGTAGCGCTCGTAGATCGCCTTGGTCTGCTTGAGCTGGGCCTGGGTCGCCCGGCGCTGGGCCTGCAGGTTCTCTTCGTCGACCAGGGCCTGGCGCAAGGTGTTCTGCAGCACCAGCGGATCGATCTCCGCCAGCCACTGGCCCTTTTTCACCTTGTCGCCGACCTTGACCTTGAGCGACTTCAATTGCCCCGAGACCTGGGCGCCGACGTCCACCTGGCGGATGCCCTCCAGCAGACCGGTGGCCAGCACCGCATTCTCAATGTCACCGCGTTCGACCGTGGCGGTCAGGTACTGCGGCGCCTCGGCCGGTGCCTGCACCGTGTAGAACACCAGCCCGGCCACCACCGTCAGCGCCACGGCCAGACCGACTTTGCGCAACTTCGACTGTTCCATAAATGACCACAATTCCGTTCAGGGTTGGGCCCGGTCGGCGACCGGGCCCGGTTGGAGAAACACAGCTCAGGACAGCACCTGCCCCGCCGGCACGGTCAGCCCGTCGTGCCACCACGCCGCGAGACTGAAGACGTTGGGCGCCTTGAGGATCGTGAAGTGGTTGCCCGGCCCGTACCACACCGCCAGGTCCGTGGCCTGCCGCCGCCAGCCTTCGACCATCGCCGCCTGCTCGCGCTGGTTGCCCGCCGCGTCCAGCGTAGGGTCGTCCACCAGCGCCAGCCGCACCGGCCCGGTGTAGGCCAGCGCCGGCCGGTAGACCGTGCGCAGCGCCGTGGCGAAGGTGCGCACCGGCCCGTCCATGGCCTGGGGCGAGGAACGCTCGGAGAGGATTCCCGCGCGCACCATGCCCGCATGCAGCAGGCGCATCTGGGCGTCCCCGTCGGCCTCGGCGAAGGCCGTCGGTTCGATGCCCAGCGACTTGCCGCCGGCCAGTTGCAGCGACTCGATCAGCCGCTGCAGCACCGCCGTGGCGGTGTACGGTTTGCCCGCCACGCCGTTGCCGCCGGGGGATTCGCTGTCGATCAGGCACAGGGACGCCACCTCGCGTCCCTGGGCCTGCAACAGCGCCGCCATGGCATACGCCACCCAGCCGCCGAACGAGTGCCCGATCAGGTGCACCGGCCCTTGCGGGTACAGCTGCCCGAGGGCCCGCACATAGAACGCGGCGGCCGCCTCGACCTGGCTGTGCGGCACCGTGACCCCGTCGAGGCCACGGGGCTGCAAGCCGAAGATCGGCCACTCCGGCCCCAGCGCCTCGGTGAGGTGCACAAAGCCGATGACGTTGTCCCCCGCTCCCGGCACGCAGAAGATCGGCGCGTGGCCGGGATGGCCGCTCTGGATGGTGAGCAACGGCTGGTAGCTGGCCGGTTCCGGCGCGGTCGCCGCGTCCAATGCCTGGCTGAGGGCTTGCCCCATCGCCTGGACAAGGGGCGGTTTCATCAGGGTGCGGTGATCGCCGGGCACGTCGATGCAGCGCAACAGGTCTTGCGGCACATGCCCGCCCCAACCGCGCAGCGGATCGGGCTGTTCCTGCCCGGGCATCAGGTCCTGCGCCCGGAACAGGTGGACGACCTGGCTGGCCGGGCTGACCCGGTAATGCGCCAGCGCCTGCCCATGGGCCGCCTCACGGTCGAAGTAGTGCCAGGCGGCGGTCGCCCCGGCCTCCGAGAGTTCAGGGTCCGGCAACTGCTGGTCGCGGCAGCGCGCAAACAGCTCGTTGAAGTCGAGCCGTTCGATCTCGGCCTCCAGCAACGCCACTTGCGCGAGCGCCGCTTCGCCCTCCTCGCCACGATCCAGAGAGAAGGCCCGGCAGTGCTGCAGCAATTGGTGCCTGTCCAGGTGTTCGCCGGTCCAGCGCGACTTGTCCTGGTGGGCGGGGTGCGGCGCGTAGGTGTCGATCAGGCCGACGAAGGCCACCGGCTCGTCCATGCCGATCAGTTGCTGGGCGATTTCGTACGACAGCAATCCGCCGAACGACCAGCCGGCCAGGCGGTACGGCCCATGGGGCTGAACCGAGCGCATGATGCCGATCATCCTCGCCGCCATGCACTCCACCGTGCGCAGCTGCGGTTGGCCAAGCGTGACGCCGGGCAGACCGTAGACCGGGAAGTCGCCGCCGATGTGCAGGGCCAGCGCCGGGAAGTACATCTCCCGGCCGCTGAACTCGTGCACCAGGAACAACGGCGTGCCCTGATCGCCGGGACGCACCACGATCAGGCCGTCGGGCTGTTGCTCGCCCGCTTCCCGCCCTGCCAGCCGCGTGCACACCCCTTCGACGGTCGGGGACTGGAACAGCTCGGCCAACGTCACCTCATGGCCGGCCCGCTTCATCTGATTGATCAGACGGATCGCCAACAGCGAATGCCCGCCCAGTTCAAAGAAGTTGTCGTGGCGGCCGACCCGGCCGATGTCGAGCAGCTCGGCCCAGATCTGCGCCACCGCCTGTTCGGTCTCGCCTTCCGGCGCCACGTAAGGACGGTCGCGCAGCCCTTCGGCATCCGGCGCCGGCAGGGCCTGGCGGTCGACCTTGCCATTGGGCGACAGCGGCAAGGCGTCCAGCGGCACAAAGGCCCCCGGCACCATGTACTCCGGCAGCCGCTGCGTGATGTGCGCCCGCAGCGATTCCGCGGTCGGCGTTTCGCTGCCGGTGCGCAGGGTGAAATAGGCCACCAGGCGCTCGTCGCGCATCAGCACCACCGCCGTTCGCAGCGCCGGGTGTTCGATCAGCCGCGCTTCGATTTCGCCCAGCTCAAGGCGCAGGCCGTGCAGCTTGACCTGGAAGTCGTTGCGCCCCAGGAACTCCAGGTTGCCGTCGGTGCGGTAGCGCACCAGGTCCCCCGTGCGGTAGAGGCGGTCGCCGGCCACGAACGGGCTGTCGATGAACCGCTCGGCCTGCTGCTGCGGCAGGTTCATGTAGCCCCGCGCGACCCCCACCCCGCCGATGTGCAGTTGACCGCTGACGCCCATCGGCACCGGCAGGTCGTTGCCATCGAGGACATACAGGCGGGTGTTGCAGATGGCCTTGCCGATCGGCAGCTCGGAATCCGGCACCGGCCGGTCCGGTTCCAGTGTCCAGGCCGTGCTGTCGACCGTCGCCTCGGTCGGTCCGTAGACGTTGTGCAAGCGCACCCACGGCAGGCGCCGACGCACCGCACGGGCCAGCGCGGCGGTCAGTTCCCCGCCGCCGCAGAACACGTCGGTGAGGCTGACGCATTGGCCGGCCTCCTCCAATTCGAGGAACTGCTCCAGCAACGCCGGCACGAACTTGACCACGGTGATCTGCCGCTCACGGATCACCTGCGCCAGATAGGCCGGATCCCGGTGGCCGTCGGGCCGCGCGAGCTCCAGCCGCACACCGCTGGTGAGGGGCCAGAAGAACTCCCACACCGAGCCGTCGAAACTGAACGGTGCCTTTTGCAGCAAGGCGCCGGACGCCGTCGGCGGGCAGATCTGCGACCCCCAGTGCACCAGGTTGCACAGGCCCCGGTGTTGCAGCATGACCCCCTTCGGCGTACCGGTGGAACCTGAGGTGTAGATCATGTAGGCCAGGTGCGCGGCACCCAGGCCCGGCACCGGAACGTCATGGGCCGGGGCGTCCTGCCAGGTGCTCCGGTCGAAGTCGATCAGCAGGCTGTCGGCCCCGTCGAACAGCGGCCGGGTGGCCTGGTGCACCAGCACCGCCACCGGCGCGCTGTCCTTGAGCATGTAGGCCAGACGGTCCGCCGGGTACGCCGGATCCAGCGGCACATAGGCGCCGCCGGCCTTGAGGATGGCCAGCAGGCCCACCACCAGCTCCAACCCGCGCTCGACGCAGATCGCCACCCGCGCATCCGGCTGCACGCCTTGGCTGCGCAGGTGATGGGCGAGGCGGTTGGCCTGCGCATTGAGCTCGCGGTAGGTCAGGCGCTGCGGCCCCGCCGCGACCGCCACCGCATCCGGCGTGCGCGACACTTGCGCCTGGAACAGCTCATGGACGGTTTGCTCCAGGTCGTACGCGGTTTCGGTGGCGTTGAACTCGCCCAGCACGCGCTGGCGTTCCTGCGGCGCCAAAAGGTCCACCCGGTCCAGCACGGTCTGGTCATCCTCGACCATGGCCTGCAACAGGCACTTGAAGTAGCCGACAAAGCGTTGCACCGTCGCTTCGTCGAACAGCGCCGTGGCGTAGGTCAACGAACCGCGTATGCCGTCCGGCGTCTCGCCCAGCCGCATCGACAGGTCAAACTTCACGAAGCGGCTCGGCTCGGCAATGCCTTCGAGGGTCAGCTCGCCCAGCGCCAAGGCCGGCGCCACGCTGCTGTCCCAGCCCAGCAGGGTCTGGAACAGCGGGCTGTGCGACAGGCTGCGCACCGGCCGGCTGATCTCCACCACCTGCTCGAACGGCAGGTCCTGGTGGGCCTGGGCCTCCAGCGTGCACGCCTTGACCCGCGCCAGCAGCGCAGCGCCGTTCAGGCCGCCCGAGGTGTCGATGCGCAGCGCCAGGGTGTTGACGAACATGCCGATCAGGCCTTCGATCTCGGCCCGGATGCGGTTCGCCACCGGCGACCCCACCACCACCTCGGACTGGCCCGAGAGCCGGGTCATCAGCACCGCCCAGGTGCCCATCATCGCCATGTACGGCGTCACGCCGTGGCGCTGGCACAGCGCCTTGAACCCGGCGCTCAGCCCGGCGTCGAGCCAGACCTCCACACTGCCGCCGGCATGGTCCTGACGGGCCGGGCGCGGCCGGTCGGTGGGCAGGGTCAGCAGGGTCGGCGCACCGGCCAGGGCTTGCTGCCAGTAGTCGCTCTGGCGCTGCAGCACTTCGCCGCTGAGCCAGCGCCGTTGCCACACCGCGTAATCGCTGTATTGCAGCGCCAGCGGCGGCAGCGGATCGGCCTGCCCCCGGCTGAAGGCCTGGTACAGCGCCGTCAGTTCGCGGGTCAGCACCCCCATGGACCAGCCGTCGGAGATGATGTGGTGCATCGTCAACAGCAGCACATGGTGATCGTCCGCCATGCGCACCAGCCGCCCGCGAATCAACGGATCGTCCTGCAGGTTGAACGGCTCGCGCGCCTCTCTCTCGATCAGGGCCCGCAAAGCGTGTTCAGGCCGCTCGACGTGACGCAGATCCTCGACTTGCAGCACCAGGCCGCTGTCGTCCGGCATGATCAGCACCTGAGGCCCGTCGTTGACGGCGGCGAAACGGCTGCGCAGCGTCTCGTGGCGGGCCACGATCCGCGCCAGCGAGCGTTGCAGCGCGTCTTCGTCGAGACGTCCGCGCAGGCGCAAGGCAACCGGGACGTTGTAGGCCGTGTTGCCGCCTTCCATCTGCGCCAGGAACCACAGCCGCTGCTGGGCGAACGACAGCGGCAGCGCCTGGTCACGCGGCGCCGGCACGATGTCCGGCAGCGTGCTGCGGCCCGAACGGGACAGCACCTCGGCCACCGCCGCCAGTTCGGCGTTGGCGAACAGATCGCCCAACGCCAGTTCCACGCCCAGGCGCTGACGCACCTGGGACACCATGCGCATCGCCAGCAGCGAGTGCCCGCCCAGTTCGAAGAAGTGGTCGCGGCGCCCCACCCGCTCCACCTGCAGCACCTCGGCCCACACCTGCGCCAGGGTCTGCTCCAGCGCCGTGGCCGGCGCCTCGTAGGCGCGGGTCAGCAGCGCGTCCTGTTCGGGGGCCGGCAAGGCCTTGCGGTCGACCTTGCCGTTGTTGTTCAGCGGCAAGGCGTCGAGCCGCACCCAGGCCGAAGGCACCATGTAGTCCGGCAGCCGCGCCTGCAACTGCGCATGCAGGCCGGCGCTGTCGACGCGATCATCGTCCGCCGTGTAGTACGCCACCAGGCGCAGCGGCTCCTGGCCCTCGCGCCGGGCCAGCACCACCGCTTCCTTGACCCCGGCGCAGCCGAGCAGGCGGTTTTCGATTTCCCCCAGTTCGATGCGGAAGCCGCGCACCTTCACCTGATCGTCGTTGCGCCCCAGGCACTCCAGTTGACCCGGCGCGATCCAGCGCGCGAGGTCGCCGGTGCGGTAGAGCAACGCGCCCGGGTGGTCGCAGAACGGATCCTTGAGGAATTTCTCGGCGGTCAGGTCGGGCCGGTTCAGGTAACCCATCGCCACCCCCTGCCCGCCGATGTACAGCTCGCCGGTCACGCCGAATGCCACCGGCTGCTGCCGCGCGTCGAGCACGTACACCTGGGTGTTGGAGATCGGGCCGCCGATGGACACGCTCTCGGCGTCGGTCGCCACCTCCTGCACCTCGAAGGTGGTCGCGTAGGTGGTGGTTTCGGTCGGGCCGTAGCAATGCACGATGCGCAGGTCCGGCGCCTCGGCCCGCAGACGGCGGAACGCCGCCGGGTCGCCGCGCTCGCCGCCGCACAGCAGGATGCGCAAGCCCTTGAGCGCCTGCGGGATCAGCTGCACGTACTGGTTGAACAGCGCGGTGGTGACGAACAGCACCGTCACCCCGCTTTCTGCCAGCTCACGGCCGAACAGCGCCGGATCGAGCAGCGTGCGGTGGTCGATCACCACCACCCGGCCGCCGTTGAGCAGCGGGCCCCAGACGTCCATGGTGCTGGCGTCGAACGCCGGGTTGGAGGCGAACGCCACCCGATCCTGCGGGTTGAAGTCGGCGTAGCCGTTGTTGATCGCCAGCCGGCCGATGGCCCGGTGCGGCACCATCACGCCTTTCGGTGCGCCGGTGGAGCCGGAGGTGTACATGATGTACGCCAGCGACTCGGATGACTGCGGCAGGTTCGGGTCGTGCGACGGTTGCCCGTCCAGCGCCAGGGTGTCCAGGTCGATGCGGTGCACCGGGTGGTCGGCCTCCTCGCCGCTGAAGGTCAACAGCAGCATCGCTTCGCAGTCCTGCACCATGAACGCCTGGCGCTCGGCCGGGGCGTTGATGTCCAGCGGCACGTAGGCCGCCGCGCATTTGCTGATCGCCAGTTGCGCCGCCAGCAGGTCGAGCGAACGCGGCAGCAGGATCGCCACGTTGTCGCCCGGTTCCACGCCGTGCTCGATCAGGTGATGGGCCAGGCGGTTGGCCCGCCGGTTCAGCTCGGCGTAGGTCACCGAAGTGGCGCCATGCACCGCCGCCACGGCGTGCGGGTGTTCCTCGACCTGCCACTCGAACAAGCGGTGCACGGTCAGGGCCGCCGGGTATTTGCGGAACGTGGCGTTGAACCCCACCAGCAAGCGCCGGCGCTCGGCGTCCGGCAGGATCGAGAGTCGGTCGAGGCCCAACTGCGGCGTCTGCTCCAGCGCCTGCACCAAGTTGCTCACCGCCTGGTGCATGTACCGGCAGATCCGCTCGGCTTCGATGCCGGCAGCCGTCAGGGCCGTGAGGCTGAAGTCCTCGCCCAGGTCGTCGACGCTCAGGCTCAGGCGGTAGCTGCTGTGCTCCTCGGCCTTGAGCAGTTGCATGCCCTCCCACGCGGCCCCGGCCTCGGCGGACGGCGTGGCCGCTGCGCCGCTGTGGCGGTAGTTGAGCAAGGCATTGAACAGCGGCGAGCCCGAGGCGATGCCGCTGCAGCGCTGCACCAGCGCCAATGACGCATGCTCGTGGCGCAACAGGCGGTTCAGCCGCTCATGGACGGCCAATACCCCGTCCTTCACCGTCTGCCCGGTCATGTCGACCCGCAGCGGCAAGGTGTTGATGAACACCCCCAGCGCCCGCTCGACCCCTTCGCCGCCGTGCAGCCGCCCCAGCAGGACGGTGCCGAACACCACGTCGTCGCGGCCCGACAGTTGCCCCAGCACCTGGGCCCAGGCCAGGTGCATCAGGCTGGCTGCGCTGACACCCAGTTGCCTGGCCTGAGTCCGGACCCGGCGGCTGAGGCCGCTGTCCAGCAGCCGCTGCGAATGGCCGGTGCACAGGTCGTCCGCCGTACCCTGGCCGAACGGCACGGTCGGCTCGTCGACATCGCCGAGCATTTCGCTGAAGAACGCGGTGTGTGCCTGCTCGCCCAGCCCCAGACGGGTCTGGGCCACATGGTTGCGGTACGGCACGGGCTCCGGCAGTTGCTCCACCTGGTCGAGCAGCACGGCACGCATTTCGTGCTGCAGCACCTCCAGCGCCACGTGGTCCATCACCAGGTGATGGAACAGCAGCAACGCCACCACACGCCGGTTGTCCGCGTCCCAGGCATGCACCACCCGCATCAGCGGCGCCTGATCGACGGCCATGCGGTAGTGCCCGACATCGAAGCGGGCGCGCAGTTGCTCCAGCGCGTCACCGCCTCCGATGTCCAGCGCCAGCGCCTCGCTCACCAGCGGCGCCCGGCGCCAGACCACCTGCACCGGCTCGTCCAGCCCTTCGTGGAAGAACGAGGTGCGCAGGATGTCGTGACGCTCGATCACCCGTTGCAAGGTCTCGACGAACGTATTCAGGCGCTGCTCGTCGGCAAACGCGAACTGCGCCTGCAATACGTACGGATCGCCCTGGGTCGCCGACAGGTGATGGAACAGGATCCCGGACTGCAACGGCGCCAGCGGGTAGATGTCCTGCACGTTGGCCGCACCGCCCGGAATGCTGGCGACGATGCGGTCGATGGCGGCCTGATCGAGCGCGACCAGCGGCAGCAGTTCAGGGGTGATCCGCCGGCAGTCCGGGGCGATGCGGTTGGCCGGCACCTCGACCTCCGGCTCGCTGCCCACGGCGGCGGCCAGGGCGGCAAGGGTCGGCTGGCTGAACAGCGCATGCACATCCACCGCCAGCCCGGCACGGCGCATGCGCGCCGCGAGGGTGACCGCCAACAGCGAATGGCCGCCCAGTTCGAAGAAGTGGTCGTGTCGCCCTACCCGTTCGACGTTGAGCAACTCGGACCAGAGTTGCGCGAGGGTGATTTCCGTCTCGCCGACCGGTGCCTCGTACTCGCGCACGATCACCGAAGCCTGATCCGGCGCCGGCAGCGCGCTGCGGTCGACCTTGCCGTTGGGGCTCAACGGCAAGGCATCGAGCCGCACCCACGCCGACGGCACCATGTAGGCCGGCAGCTTGGCGTGCAGATGCGCATGCAGCGCCTCGATGGACGGAACGTGCTCGCGGACGGTGTAGTACGCGACCAGCCGCACATCGCCCGGCGCGTCTTCGCGGGCCAGCACCACCGCCTCGCGCACGCCTTCGGCTTGCAGCAGGCAGGCCTGGATTTCGCCGAGCTCGATGCGCAGGCCGCGGATCTTCACTTGGTCGTCGTTGCGGCCCAGGTATTCGATGTTGCCGTCGGCCCGATGACGGGCCAGGTCGCCGGAGCGGTAGATCCGTGCGTCGTCCCGCTCGCTGAACGGATCCTTGAGGAAACGTTCCGCCGTCAGGTCCGCACGGTTGAAGTAGCCCCGGGCGACTTGCACGCCGCCGATGCACAGCTCGCCGACCGCACCGCGCGGCACCGGTTGGCCGTGGGCATCGAGCAGGTAGACCCGGGTGTTGCTGACCGGCTTGCCGATCGGCGGCGCGCCTTCCGGCAGCGCGGTGCCGGGCTCCAGCGTCCACACCGTGCTGTCCACCGTGGCCTCGGTCGGGCCGTAGACGTTGTGCAGCCGCACCTGCGGCAAGCGCTCGCGCACGCTGCGCACCAGCGCTTCGGTCAGCTCGCCGCCCCCGCAGACAATGTCGGTGAGGCTGGCGCACTGGCCAACCTCCTCCACGTCGAGGAACTGCTGCAGCAGTGCCGGCACGAACTGGATCACGCCGACCTGTTGCTCGCGGATCACCTGCACCAGGTACGCCGGATCGCGGTGCCCTTCGGGGCTGGCCAGCACCAGGCGCATCCCGGCGGTCAGCGGCCAGAACAGTTCCCAGACCGAGGCGTCGAAACTGAACGGGGTCTTCTGCAACAGCGCATGGCCTTCGCCCTGCGGACACAACTGCGCGCTCCAGTGCAGCAGGTTGCTCAGGCTGCAGTGCTCGACCATCACGCCCTTCGGCGTGCCGGTGGTGCCGGAGGTGTAGATCACGTAGGCCAGGTGTTGCGGAGTCAGGCCTTCGGCCGGCAGGTTGTCCGCCGGCTGCGATTGCCACACCGCTCGATCCAGATCGACCACCGGCGCGGCGACGTCCCCGAGCAGCTTGCAGGTCGCACCGTGCACCAGCACCGCCACCGGCGCGCTGTCCGCCAGCATGTAGGCCAGGCGTTCCGCCGGGTACGCCGGATCCAGCGGCACATAGGCGCCGCCGGCCTTGAGGATGGCCAGCAGGCCGACCAGCAGCTCGGGGCTACGCTCGACGCAGATCCCCACCCGCGCATCCGGGCCCACGCCCAAGCCACGCAGGTGACGGGCCAGCCGGTTGGCCTCGCGGTTCAGCTCGGCGTAGCTCAGCGCCAGATCACCACTCTGCACGGCCACCGCATGCGGTGTGCGCGATGCCTGGGCCTCGAACAGGCCGTGAACGGTCTCATCCGCCGCGACGGCTACATCGGTGGCGTTGAAGTCGGCCAGCAGTGTCCGTCGCTCGTCGTCAGACAGGATCTCCACTCGCTCAAGAACCGCCTGATCGTTGCCGGCCATGGCCCGCAGCAGTTGCCGGAAGTAACCGACAAATCGCTGCACGGTCGCCTCGTCGAACAGCGCCGTGGCGTATTCGAGCGAACCGCAGATCGCGCCCCGGGCCTCGCCCAAGGTCAGCGACAGGTCAAACTTGGCGACCGGGTTCTGGCCGGCCAGGCCTTCCAGCGTCAGGTCACCCAACGCCAGATCCGGCGCCACGCTGCTGTCCCAGCCAAGCAGGGTCTGGAACAACGGGCTGTGGGCCAGGCTGCGCTCCGGCTTGACGATGTCCACCACCTGCTCGAACGGCAGGTCCTGATGGGCCTGGGCCTCCAGCGTGCGGGCCTTGACCTGGGCCAGCAGCGCCTCAGTATTCAGCTCGCCCGAGGTGTCGATGCGCAGGGCCAGGGTGTTGACGAACATGCCGATCAGGCCTTCGATCTCGGCCCGGCTGCGGTTGGCCACCGGCGAGCCGATCACCACGTCCGTTTGGCCGGACAGCCGACCGAGCAGCATCGCCCAGGCGCTCATCATCACCATGTACAGGGTCACGCCGTGGCGTTGGCTCAGCGCCTTGAGCCCGGCGCTCAGGGGCTCGTCGAGGATCACCTCGACGCTGCCGCCGGCAAAGTCCTGACGGGGCGGACGCGGACGGTCGGTGGGCAGCGAAAGCAGTGTCGGCGCACCGGCCAACGTCTGCTGCCAGTAGTCGCTCTGGCGTTGCAGCACTTCGCCGCTGAGCCAGCGGCGCTGCCACACGGCGTAGTCGCCGTACTGCAAGGCCAGCGGCGGCAACGGGTCGGGCTCGCCGTGGCTGAAGGCCTGGTACAGCGCCGTCAGCTCGCGGGTCAGCACGCCCATGGACCAGCCGTCGGCGACGATGTGGTGCACGGTCACCAGCAGCACATGATGGTCATCCGCCAACTGCACAAACTGCCCGCGAATCAACGGGCCGGTCTGCAGATCGAACGGTGCCGAGGCTTCCCGGCCGATCAGCGCTTGCAAGGCCTCTGCCGGTGCGTTGCGCAAGTCCACGGTCGGCAGCGTGAGACCTTCGCTGTCCGGTGCGATCAGCACCTGCGCTTCGTCGTTCACCGCGGTGAAGCGGCTGCGCAGGGTTTCGTGACGGGCCACGATCCGCGCCAGCGAGCGTTGCAGCGCGTCTCCGTCGAGGGCTCCGCGCAGGCGCAGGGCAATCGGGATGTTGTAGGCGGTGTTGGCCCCCTCCATCTGCGACAGGAACCACAGCCGCTGCTGGGCGAACGACAGCGGCAGCGCCTGGTCACGCGGTGCCGGGACGATGTCCGGCAATGTGCTGCGGCCCGAACGGGACAGCACCTCGGCCACGGCGGCCAGTTCGGCGTTGGCGAACAGGTCGCCCAACGCCAGCTCAACGCCCAGGCGCTGACGCACCTGGGACACCATGCGCATCGCCAGCAGCGAATGCCCGCCCAGTTCGAAGAAGTGGTCGTGGCGCCCCACCCGTTCGACCTGAAGCACCTCGGCCCAGACTTGCGCCAATGCGTTTTCCAGCTCGCCCTGCGGCGCCTCGTACTCGCGGGTGAACAGCGCGCTGCGCTCAGGTTTGGGCAAGGCCTTGCGGTCGAGCTTGCCGTTGGCGGTCAGCGGCAACGCGTCGAGCCGGACGAACGCCGTCGGCACCATGTATTCCGGCAACTGGGTCAGCAGGTGCGCACGCAACTCGCCCACCTCCAGCGGCTCGACCCCGACCTGGGCAGTGAAGTACGCCACCAGGCGCACCTGACCGGGCTCGTCCTCGCGGGCCAGCAGCACCGCCTCCTGGATGCCCGGCAAGTGGTTGAGGCGGTTCTCGATCTCGCCCAGCTCGATGCGCACGCCGCGGATCTTCACCTGGTCGTCGTTGCGCCCCAGGTACTCGATGGAGCCGTCCTCGCGCCAGCGCGCCAGGTCGCCGGTGCGGTACATGCGGCCGGGGTTGAACGGGTCTTGCAGGAAGCGTTCTTCGGTCAGCTCCGGACGGTTCAGGTAGCCCCGGGCGACCCCGGCGCCGCCGACGTACAGCTCGCCGGCCACGCCGATCGGCACCGGGCGCTGCTGTTCGTCGAGCAGGTACACCGTGGCGTTGGCCACCGGGCGGCCGATGTGCAGGGTCTGCCCCGCCTCGATCAGGCCCGAAGTGGCGACCACCGTGGCCTCGGTCGGGCCGTAGTTGTTGATCACGTCGAAGGTCTGGCTGCGGCCGAACTGGCGCAGGCGGTCGCCGCCGATCAGCAGCGTGCGCAGGGTCGGATGCCCGATGTTCTGGCCGAAGGCGTACTCGGCCACCGGCGTCGGCAGGAAGCTGACGTCCAGCGGCTGCTCGCGCCACCAGCCGAGCAGCGCGTCGATGTCTTCGGTGCCGTCGTGGACCGGCGCCAGGTGCAGGGTCGCCCCGGCGCACAGCGCCGGCCAGACCTCCCAGGCCATGGCGTCGAAGCCGAACCCGGCGAGGCTCGAGGTGTGGCGCCCGGCGCACAGGTCGAACGCCGCGCAGTGCCAGTCGATCAGGTTGCCCAACGTCTTGTGCTCGACCATCACGCCCTTGGGCAGGCCGGTGGAGCCGGAGGTGTAGATCACGTAAGCCAGGTGTTCCGGGGTGAGGCCCGGCACCTGCGGGTTGCCGGCGTCATGGCTTGGCCATTGCGCCAGGTCGAGGTCGAGCACCGGCACCGCCAGCGCCGGCAGGCGTGCGCGCAGGCCGCTTTGGGTCAGCACCGCGACCGGGGCGCTGTCGCTGAGCAGGTACTCCAGGCGCTCGGCCGGGTGCGCCGGATCCACCGGCACATAGCCGGCGCCGGCCTTGAGGATCGCCACCAGGCCGACCAGGGTGTCCAGCCCGCGACGGGCGACGATGGCCACGCGGTCGTCAGGGCGCACGCCCAGCCCGGTCAGGTGCCGGGCCAGGGCGTTGGCCCGGCGGTTGAGGTCGGCGTAGGTCAGCTGCTCGCCGAGGAACGCGGCGGCCACGGCGTCGGGCCGCTGTTCGGCCTGGGCCTCGAAGCGTTGCTGGGTGGTGAGGCCTTGCGGGTAGTCGGCGGCGGTGGCGTTGAAGCCGTGCAGCACCTGCTCGCGTTCCGCCGCCGTCAGGATCGTCAGTTGATCGATCGGCAGGTTCGGAGACTGCTCCAACGAAAGCGCCAGGCGCTCCAGCGCGCCGTGCATGTATCCGCAGATCCGCCGGGCCTCGATCCCCGCCCCGGTCAACGCCGTCAGGCTGAAGTCCTCGCCCAGGTCATCGACGCTGAGGGTCACGGGATAGTTGGTGTGCTCCTCGGCCTCCAGCAATTGCATGCCCTGCCAGGCGCGCTCCGCCTCGGCAGAGGCAGAACCTTGCGGTGCGCTGTGACGATAGTTGAGCAGCGTGCCGAACAGCGGCGTGCCCGGCGCCATGGCGCTGCAATGCTGCACCAGGGCCAGTTGCACATGTTCATGCTCCAGCAACTGGTTCAAGCGTTGCTGGATCGCCAGCGCGGCGGCCTTCACGGTTTGCCCGGTCAAGCCGATGCGCAGCGGCAAAGTATTGATGAACACCCCCGGCGAGCGCTCGACGCCCTCGCCGCCGTGCAGGCGGCCGAGCAGGACGGTGCCGAACACCACGTCGTCGCGACCCGCCAGTTGCCCCAGCACCTGGGCCCAGGCCAGGTGCATCAGGCTGGCTGCGCTGACACCCAGTTGCCTGGCCTGAGTCCGGACCCGGCGGCTGAGGCCGGTGTCCAGCAGCCGCTGCGAATGGCCGGTGCACAGGTCGTCCGCCGTACCCTGGCCGAACGGCACGGTCGGCTCGTCGACATCGCCGAGCATTTCGCTGAAGAACGCGGTGTGTGCCTGCTCGCCCAGCCCCAGACGGGTCTGGGCCACATGGTTGCGGTACGGCACGGGCTCCGGCAGTTGCTCCACCTGGTCGAGCAGCACGGCACGCATTTCGTGTTGCAGCACCTCCAGCGCCACGTGGTCCATCACCAGGTGATGGAACAGCAGCAACGCCACCACACGCCGGTTGTCCGCGTCCCAGGCATGCACCACCCGCATCAGCGGCGCCTGATCGACGGCCATGCGGTAGTGCCCGACATCGAAGCGGGCCCGCAGTTGCTCCAGCGCGTCACCGCCGCCGATGTCCAGCGCCAGCGCCTCGCTCACCAGCGGCGCCCGGCGCCAGACCACCTGCACCGGCTCGTCCAGCCCTTCGTGGAAGAACGAGGTGCGCAGGATGTCGTGACGCTCGATCACATGCTGCAAGGCTTCGACGAACGTAATCAGGCGCTGCTCGTCGGCAAACGCGAACTGCGCCTGCAATACGTACGGATCGCCCTCGGTCGCCGACAGGTGATGGAACAGGATCCCGGTCTGCAACGGCGCCAGCGGGTAAATGTCCTGCACGTTGGCCGCGCCGCCAGGGATGCCGGCGACGATGCGGTCGATGGCGGCCTGATCGAGCGCAACCAGCGGCAGCAGCTCGGGGGTGATCCGCCGGCAGTCCGGCGCGATGCGGTTGGCCGGCACTTCGGTTTCCGACGCCCCGCCGACGGCGGCCGCCAGTGCGGCGAGGGTCGGCTGGTTGAACAGCACGCGCACGTCCGCCGTCAGGCCGGCGCGACGCATGCGGGCGACCAGGTTGACCGCCAGCAGCGAGTGCCCGCCCAGTTCAAAGAAATGGTCATGACGCCCGACCCGCTCGACGTTGAGCAGCTCGGACCACAACCGCGCGAGGGTGATTTCCGTTTCACCGAGCGGGGCTTCATATTCACGGGTGATGACCGACGCTTGATCCGGCGCCGGCAACGCCTTGCGGTCGAGCTTGCCGTTGGGGCTCAGCGGCCAGGCATCCAGGTGCACGAACAGCGCCGGCACCATGTAGTCCGGCAGGTGTTCGAGCAGCCGTGTCCGCAGGTCTTCCACGGAGTGTTGCGCGCCGGTGTAGTACGCCACCAGCCGCTTGTCCCCCGGCACGTCCTCCCGGGCCAGCACCGCCGCTTCCTGCACGCCGTCCAGGGCGGTCAGGCGCGACTGGATCTCGCCCAGCTCGATGCGCAGGCCGCGGATCTTCACCTGGTCGTCGTTGCGGCCCAAGTATTCGATGTTGCCGTCGGCCAGCCAGCGGGCGACGTCGCCGGTGCGGTACATCCGCCCCTGCGGCCGGAACGGATCCTCCAGGAACCTTTCGGCGCTGAGCTGCGCACGGTTGAGGTAACCCCGCGCCACCTGCACGCCGCCGATGTACAGCTCGCCGACCACGCCCAGCGGCACCGGTTGCCGTTGCCCGTCGAGGATGTACATCCGGGTGTTGGCGATGGGTTTACCGATGGGAGTGTTGTCCGGCGTGGTCTCGAGGGGGCCCGCGCAATCCCACGCGGTGACGTCCACCGCCGCTTCGGTCGGGCCGTACAGGTTGTGCAGGCCGATGCCCGGCAACTGCTGCTTGAAGCGCCGCACTAGGCTGCCCGGCAGCGCCTCGCCGCTGCACATCACCTGACGCAGGCCGGCGCAGC